>NZ_JAXBLV010000192.1:0-61936 GCF_034097035.1 Gemmata algarum | reverse complement strand
GTGCCCGCGCTCCAGCACCCCTCGCGTGAACTCAGGCTCGCGGTTCACTTCCGCTCAAACACCACTTTCCCACCCACCACGGTCAGCAGCACGTGCGCGGTGCCGATTCGGTCCCGCTCGGCGGCGCTGAAGATGTCGCGCGAGAGCAGCACGAAGTCGGCGAGCTTGCCGACGGTGATGCTACCGCGGTCGGGCTCTTGGAAGCCCGCAAACGCGCTGCCGAGCGTGTACGCTTCCATTGCCTCGGGGACGGTGATGCGCTGCTCGGGGAACCACCCGTTCGTGTGCTTGCCATCGAGCGGGCGCCGGTTTACCGCCGCGTCAACGCCCACGAGCGGGTTCAGCGGCGCGACGGGCCAGTCGGACCCGAACGCGAGCGTCGCTCCCGCGTCGAGCAGCGAGCGGTAGGCGTAAGAACTCGCGCACCGCTTCGGGCCGATCCGCCCTTCGGCCCAGCGCCCGTCGTCGATCACGTGGTACGGCTGCATGGAGGCGATCACCCGCAGGTCCTTGAACCGCTTGTAGTCCTCGGGGCGCAGGTGTTGCGCGTGCTCGATCCGGAACCGCCGGTCCTTGGCGCCGTTCTGCCTCGCCACGTCCGCGAAGAGGTCGAGCAGCACCGCGTTGGCCCGGTCGCCGATCGCGTGGACGCACACGTTGAGCCCCGCGGCGTCGGCCCCGCGGATGTAGCTGCGCATCGTGTCCGGCTCGGTGACGTACACGCCGGTGTTGCTCGCGCCGCCTTCGTACGGTGCGAACATCTTGGCGGTGCTGCTGCCGAGCGAGCCGTCCATGAAGCCCTTCACCCCGCCGACGCGAACGAAGTCGCTCCCGAAGTCGGCGGTGAGCCCCGCGTTGGCGAGTTCCTTGTAGGCCGAGATCGGCCACCGCAGGTCGATCCGGCAGGTCAGCTTCCCCTCGCGCGCGAGCTTCTGATAGATCCGGAACAGCTTGCGCCGGGTTTCGGCGCTGCTACCATCGAGGTCCTGCACGCTCGTGACGCCAACCGCCGCGGCTGCTTTTTGGGCCGCGAGAACCGCTTCGAGAATCTCCTCATCGCCGGGGTCCGGAATCAACCGGTCCACCAGTCCCATCGCGTTATCCTTGAGCACCCCGGAAGGGGTTTTGCCGTCCGCCAACCGGTAGATCACCCCGCCGGACGGGTCCTTGGTGGCGGCCGTAATACCGGCGCGCTTCAGGGCCGCCGAGTTCGCAACGCCCATGTGCCCGTCGTACCGCTGAATGAACACCGGGCGGTCTTTCACGTACTTGTCGAGCAGCGCCGCGGTAGGTAACTCGCCCTTGAACGTTCGGTCGTGGTCCCACAGCCCGCCGACGATCCAGCGGTCGCGCGGGGTGTTCTTGTCAAACGCCGTCAGGCGCTTGCCGAACTCGGTCTCGTCTTGGGCGTCCTTCAAATCGATTTGCGCGAGCGACTGCCCGCCGCTCAGAAAGTGAACGTGGCTGTCGTAGAACCCGGGAACCAGCCGCCCGCCCTTCAGGTCGATCAGCTTGGTGGCCGGGCCGGCAAGGGCCTTCACGTCCGCATCGGCGCCGACCTTGATGATGCGGTCGCGCCACACCGCGACAGCTTGTGCTTCGGGGCGCTTCGGGTCACCGGTCCAGACTTGACCGTTGTGAACGATCAGGTCGGCCGCAACTACCGGTTCTGCGGCCGGAACAAGTAACGCGACACAGAGCAGAGGAGGCATGGTTCACCGCCGGGGCAAGAGTGGGCGCCGAGAAAGTTGGAAGAGAGTTTTGAGAGGATCGCGGGCGCAGGCAAGCGGAAATCCGTCGCACGTGGTGGAACCGAGCTTCCGCCCGACAGCGTTTGAACACGAGCTTCTCCCGCCAGTTACCTCTTGATACCTGCGGCTCGGCGGGCGGGGCCGGTGTGAGCCACGCGGTACTGGGATCGTGGCGCGAGCGTTGTTGCCGCACTCGCGCGCGTGTATCTTATTAGGGCTTCAACCTGCAAGCCGCCGACCCGCCTCCGGACGGGAGCGCCGGCCGTTCGTCACCCACGGGGTCGCGCGCCATGTCGCCCGTCGTACTGACCTGTCCGGCGTGTCAGAGTTCGCTTCGCGCCTCCGGTGTGCTGCCCGGCCAGCGTATCCGTTGCAGGAAGTGCGGCGAGGTGTTTGCTGCGCCGTCAACGGCGGCCGTACCGGTTCGGGAACCCGCTCCGCCCCCGGCGCGTCCCGCCCCCGAAGACGCCGCCCCGGCCGACGCAACGGTTCCGCCCCCGGCCGCAAACGCCCTCGAGCCGATTCCTGACGAGTCCGACGACGCGCCGGTCCCAAAGCTGGACCAGCGGACGGCGAAGGACCGCACCGAGAAGCCCCGCGCAAAGCCCGATGGCGTTATCAAGGGGCGCCCGGTCGCCAGGAGGCCCCGTGACGAGCGGGGACGCGACCCGCGCCCGCGCAAGAAGCCGCAGGGCGTCAGCCCGCTGCTGATCCTCGGCGGGCTCGCGGTGGGTGGGTTCGTGCTGGTCGCCACTGTGGTCGGCGTGATCCTGTACTCCTGGCACGTGTCCGCACAGAAGGCCGAGGAGGTGGCTCAGGCCGAGGCGCGCGAGCGGGCCGAACGCGCGCAGCGTGGCGCGAACCCGCCGCCGTTCACCCCCGCCGTGCCCGAGCCGCCCGCGCCGGCGGTGAACCCGTGGCCGCAACCGATCGACCCGCCGCCGCGGCAGCCGTTCGTTCCGCCGGTCCTGCCCTCGCGCCCGCCCGTCGAGCCCGCGACTCCAAAGCCGCCGGAGAAGGCGAAGCTCACGTTCCCGCCGGCCGCGCCGGTGCCGCTCAAGCCCGCGCCGCTGGCCGAAGAGAAGATGGAACTGAAGCTCCCGGGCACCGTCACCGACGCGTGCGTCGGCGGCGGCGGTCGCTTCTGGTGCCTGATGATCGGCGACTCGAAGCAGGTCGCGGTGTTCGACGTGAACCAGGCGAAGGTGGCCAAGTTCCTGCCGGTCGCGGGCGGGAAGATGGTGATGGCCGCCGGGATGAACAAGCTGGTGGTGGGGTACCCGGACACCGGCGCGCTCACCCGGTTCGACCTCACCACGCTCGAGAAGGAGGTGACGGTCCAGTCGCCGGTCGAGAAGTTTGACGCGCTGCTGCTGGGCTCTGCGTCGGCCGGGCCGCTGTTCCTCGGCCGCACGCCGGTCGATCTGCAAACGTTCAAGGTGATGGAGGTGCCCGGGACACCTGGGGGCTACGGGCTGTACGGCCGGCGCCACTCCCGGATCAGCCCGGACGGCCACGTCATCGGGTCCTGGAGCACGGAGGTCTCGCCGTCCGGGCTGAACGTCGCCACGTTCGGGGACACGTCGGTTAAGCCGTTTGGCGAGCACACCTCGGTCGGGTTCGTGCTCCCCGCGGCCGACGGCACCACGGTCACCGCGGCGGGCGTGTACGGCCCGACCGGCAAGAAGCTCGCCGGCCCGGACGGGTACTTCTTCCGCACGCCGGCCCAAGAGGGCGGGTTCTATCTGACCATCCCCGGCGGGGACGGGGCACTGCTGAACACCGGGACGAGCGACTCGGTCAAGCCGACCATCGTGTACGCGACCGGCGACGCCCGCGCGCTGGTGAAGCTGCCGGGTGTCGAACTGCCGGCCGGCAACGAGGCGTGGGCCGGGACCGACTTCCTCGCCGACAAGAAGGTGCTGTTCACTACCGCCGGCCAGCTCATCGCGGTGCTGGCCCCGTCCGGCGACAAACTGGTCCTCCACAAGTTCGATCTGGAGGCGACACTCGATAAGGCCGGGGTCGATTACCTGTTCGTGACGAGCCGCGCCCCCGGCACGGTGCCGGGGCGAGTGTTCCGGTACGCGCCGGAGGTGCGGTCGAAGAAGGGCGGGGTGAAGGTCAAACTGGACGCCGGCCCGGGTGGCATGGCGGTGGACGCGAGCGGCGTCATCACTTGGCCCGTGCCGAGCGACTTCTCAGGAAGTGAGAGCGTGATTCTCACGGTGACGGACCGGTCGGGGCAGGAGATCTTCCACACGTTCACGCTCGCCCCGGCGGCGGCCACACCCGGGCAGGCGGCGGCCACACCGGCGCCAGCGCCGGTGATGGGGGGGCCGGCGGTGGTGACGATGGCGCCGAACCTGAGCCCGCTACCGGCACCCCCGGCCGGCGCCCGTCCGGGGCTGGTGCGGCCCGCCGCGAAGCCCGCGCCCATCACCCCGACAAAAGCAGCGGATAAGGCCGAACTGAAACTGCCCGGGACCGTGGACGCGACCTGCTTCGGCGGCGGCGGCCGGTTCGTGCTGCTCCGGATCCCGAAAGAGAAGAAGGTCGCCGTGCTGGATGTGTGCGAGGGCAAGATCGTCAAATACGTCCCGATCCCGGAGGACGGCGCCCTGATCGCGGCCGGAAACGAACACCTGCTCGTGCTCGCCCCGACGGCCAACGTGATCCAGCGGTGGAGCCTGACGACGTTCGAGAAGGAGGCGACCGTTGCTAACCCGCTGAGCGGCACGCCGCGGCAACTCCTGATGGGGCACGCAACTGACGGCCCGCTGTTCGTGGTTGGGCCGAACCGGATGCTGGACCCGAAAACGTTCAAGGCGCTGAACCTCCCAGCCGAGGCGAACGGCCGCGGGATGGGCGCGATGAGCGGGCACCCGCAGCACCCGCCGGCGGTCCGCGTCTCGGCCGACGGGCGCGTGTTTGCGTGGTGGACCCAGGGGCTGAGCCCGTCGGGGCTGTCGAGCATGGTGCTCGGCGAGTCGAGCGCGAAGGCGCACTACGAACACACCACCGTCGGCGCCATTCTGCCGGGGCCGGACGGCACGCTGTTCACCGCCGGGGGCCTGTACACCCCGGAGCTGAAGCCCATCGGCGACACGGGCCGGTACCAGTACTGGCACCACGCACCGGTGCCGGCGGCGCACGGCCGAATGTACCTGTCGGTCGCCGCGGAGGACCTCCCCGGGGCTCGTCGGGCCGCTCCGAAAGTGTCGCTGAAGATGGTGGGCGAAGACAAGGCGCTCGCGGATCTGAGCAGGCTGGACGGGTTGGATGTACCCCGGGACAACAACCAGACGATGGCGCGGGGCCTGCAAATGGCCGACCGCGTGTTCCTGGTGCCCGACGCCAAGGCGCTGGCGGTCCTGCACGCGACCGGCGACAAGATCACGATTCACGCGTTCGATGTCGAAGGCCTGCTCGCCAAAGCGGGTATCGACTACCTGTTCGTGACGAGCCGGCCGCCGGGCGCGACGCGCGGTGCGAAGTTCAGTTACAAGCCCGAGGTGAAATCGCGTAAGGGCGGGGTGAAGATCAAACTGGACGCGGGTCCGGAAGGGATGAAAGTTGCGGCCGACGGCACCGTCACCTGGGACGTTCCGAAGAACTTCAACGAGGCATCCGTGTCGGTGATCCTGACGGTTTCCGACAAATCCGGGCAGGAAACGTTCCACTCGTTCACGCTGTCGGTCGCTTCGCGCCCGTAGTTCGGTCGGGGGCACCGGGTTGCAGTTGCCCCTCGCCCGAATCCGCGAGCCCGCTCCATCCGGGGGTGCCAGCAATTCGCACCGTTGTTCGCGCCGCCCCCGGCACGGTTCTCGGTAATCCCAGGCAGAAGTTGCGCGCACCGACTCGGGCGGGCCGGAATTCCGGTCCGCCCGAGTCGGTGTCTTTTTTTGTCACTCCCATAAGGGGCGGCTGCACGATACCGGTCGGGTGAGCGGCGGGCACACCGTTGCTGTCGCGAGTTTCGCCGAAACTTCATGCCGCTCGCCGCGTCCGGTACGGCATCCTGTTGCTGGCCGCTCCTGACACTGAGGACCCTTCATGTACGTTCGCTGCCGCGTCGCTTCGTTGTGTTTCATGGTCGGAGTGGTCGCGTGCAGCGCGCCGCTCGCGGCGCAGGACGAGACGCCCAAGAAGGCGCCGCTCACGCCGGAAGAAAAGGCCCGGGCCGAGAAGGACCGGAAGGCCGCCGCGGCGGCGGCGGAGGCGCAGAAACAGACGTGGCTGACCGTCTACAAGCCGACGCACGTCCCCGACCGCGTCATTCTGACCTGGAACGGCGACCCGGCGACCTCCCAGGCGGTCACCTGGCGCACCGCCACCACCGTGACCAAGGCCGTCGGGCAGATCGCGCTGTCGGAGGGCGGTCCGGGGCACGACCCGCTCACCGCCAAGACCCGTCCGGTCGCCGAGAAGGTGACCACCGTTGCGGCGAAAACCGAGTTCCTCCGCTCGGACCTCTTCGAGGCCAACTACCACAGCGTCACCTTCACGCAACTGAAGCCGAAGACCCGGTACGTGTACCGCGTCGGCGACGGCAGCACCTGGAGCGAGTGGTTCGAGTTCCAGACTGCCAGCGACCGGCCCGAGCCGCTCCGGTTCATCTACTTCGGCGACGCGCAGAACGAGGTGAAATCGCACTGGTCGCGGGTGGTCCGCGGGGCCTACTCCGACATGCCCAAGGCACACTTCATCCTGCACGCCGGCGACCTCATCAACCGGGCGAACGCGGACGGCGAGTGGGGCGAGTGGCACCAGGCCGCCGGGTGGATCAACGGGATGGTGCCGGTCGTCGCGACGCCGGGCAACCACGAGTACGGCGCGCCCCCCGGAACGCCCGCGAAGGTGGACGCCAAAGCGGACGGAAACGAGCCGAAGAAGGAGGCCCGCAAGGGCCGGCTGAGCGTGAACTGGCGACCGCAATTCACGCTCCCGGAGAACGGGCTTCCCGGACTGGAAGAGAGCGTCTACTTCTTCGACATTCAGGGTGTTCGGGTCATCAGCCTGAACTCGAACGAGCGGCAAGAGGACCAGGTGCCGTGGCTCGAACAGGTGCTGGCGAACAACCCGAACAAGTGGACCGTGGTCACCTTCCACCACCCGATCTACTCGACCGCGAAGGGGCGCGACAACAAGAAGCTGCGCGAGCTGTGGCGCCCGCTGCTCGACAAGTACACCCCCGACCTGATCCTCCAGGGGCACGACCACACCTACGGGCGCAGCGGGGTGATGCGGGAGGACAACCTGCTCACCGGGGCGCGGCTGCGGGACGAGAAGGGGAGCGTGTACGTGGTGTCGGTGAGCGGGCCGAAGATGTACCACCTCGAAAAGGAAGACTGGATGCAGTCGAGCGCCGCGGACACGCAGCTCTACCAGCTCATCACGATCGACGGCGACACGCTCCACTACGAGGCCCGCACCGCCAACGGCACGCTGTACGACACGTTCGACCTGACCAAGGCGCCCCCAGCGCCCGAGGCGCAAGCGGACGCGCCGGGCGGGTTCGGGGTCGGCGCGTGGGTGGCGGTCGGTGTGGTCGCGGCGGTGGTCGGGCTGCTTGCCATCCGCCGGGTGATCCGCCGCGCTGCGGCGTAGTGGCTCCCGGTGTTCCGAGTGCAGTCGTTTCAGGTTCCAAGTTCTACGTGATGCTAAACGCACACGAATGGCCCGGAGCTTGTGCTGCGCGGGTTCCCGACTTGGAACTTGGAACTTGGAACTACGGAACGGGTGCGCGAAAGCCGACCGGGTGAGCACCCGATCGGGCGGATCAAGGGTAACGGTTGTGCCTACTTGGGTTGTAATGCGGTTCGACGGCCTGTGCTCGAACCGCCGGCGCCAACCCTTGGGAGCGAGCTGGACCCACTCGTGGTGTAACGGGGGGTACAGTTCGGTCCACTTGAGTGTCCGATGGTGTGCGTGCTGGACGTTCGCGGGCGTTGAGCTGCCGATCCGCTACCCGCTCGCTGCCGTGTCGCTACCACCGAATTCCGGCCGCAAAATCGGGGCAATGCTCACAATTGAACCGAACTGGCTTCCGAATACTGTGCCGGTTGATCGTCGTAACATTCGAGCGGGATAGGGTTTGCGACGGAAGCTGTTGGCGGTGCAATTTGACTCCTTCGCACGGGGTTCGATGCGGGCGGCCCAACCGGGAACAGTGGGAGCTTCCAGAAGTCCCAAATGAGGGAGAATGGAGACGGAAGTGCTGGATGTGCGATGGTGCTGGCAGGGCCGCTCAACCGGTGGAACGGGCCGTTTCCGCTTGGCAGTCGAGAACGGCGCTTCGCCGGCCGGAGGGTTCGACTCTGCGGCCGGGTCTGTTAAAGTGATCCCTGCACCTTTGAGGGTTCTACATGCCCCCCGGCGTTGACCGCTCCGATCTGGCCACCAAGTACCTCGACCAGCTCCCGTACCCGCCGTACCCGGTGCAGGAAGAGGCGCTGCTCGCGTGGTTCACCTCCGAACAGGGGGTGCTGGTGTGTGCGCCCACGGGGACCGGCAAAACCCTCATCGCCCACGCGGCCCTCTACGAGGCGTTGCACACGAACACCGTCGCGTACTACACCACCCCGCTGATCGCGCTGACCGAGCAGAAGTTCACCGAGATGCAGGCCGCCGCGGTGCGGTGGGGGTTCAAGGCCGAGGACGTGGGGCTCGTCACCGGCAACCGGCGGGTGAACCCCAACGCCAAGGTGCTGATCGTCGTCGCCGAGATCCTGCTGAACCGGCTGCTGCACCCGGAAGGGTTCGACTTCCAGAACACCTCCGCGGTGGTGATGGACGAGTTCCACAGCTTCGCCGACCCCGAGCGCGGGATCGTGTGGGAGCTGACGCTGAACATGCTCCCGAAGCACATCCGGCTGCTGCTGCTTTCGGCGACGGTCGGGAACGCGGTGGAGTTCGTGAACTGGCTCGACCGCTCGCATGGGCGGCAGATCGAACTCGTCGAGGGGAAAGAGCGCAAGATCCCGCTCACGTACCGCTGGGTACCGGACCAGTTCCTGAACGAGCTGCTGGTGGACATCGCCAAGGGCGACGACGCGACCCGCAAGACGCCCGCGCTGGTGTTCGCGTTCAACCGGGACGAGTGCTGGAACGTGGCGGAGCAGCTCAAGGGCCTGGACCTGATGAGCGCCGCCCAGAAGGCGGCGCTCAACAAGGAGTGCGACACGCTCGACTGGCCGAACGGGGTCGGGCCGAAGCTGAAGCAGATGTTGCGGCGCGGGGTCGGCGTTCACCACGCGGGGCTGCTCCCGAAGTACCGCCGGGTGGTCGAGGAGCTGTTCGAGAAGAAGCTCCTGAGCGTCGCGCTGTGTACCGAAACGCTGGCCGCGGGGATCAACCTGCCGGCGCGCTCGGTGGTGCTCACGTCGCTGGTGAAGGGGCCTTTCGGGAAAGAAAAGGTGATCGACCCGAGCACCGCGCACCAGATCTTCGGCCGCGCCGGGCGCCCGCAGTTCGACACGGAAGGGTTCGTGTACGCGTACCCCGACGAGGACGACGTGCGCATCCTGCGGTGGAAACAACAGTACGATCAGATCCCGGAGACCACCAAAGACCCGGGACTGTTGAAGGCGAAGAAGGCGCTGCTGAAGAAAAAGCCGACCCGCAACTCGCAGAAGAAGTACTGGACCGAGAGCGATTTCGAGCGCCTGAAGACCGCCCCCGCCGGCCGGCTCTACAGCAAGGGACCGCTTCCGTGGCGGCTGCTCGCGTACCTGCTCAAGGTCTCGCCCGATGTGGAGAAGATCCGCAGCGTGATTCGTAAACGGTTGCTCGATCAGCCGCGCATCGACGCCGGGATGAAGCAGCTCACGCGGATGCTCACGACGCTTCACGCGAACGGATTCGTGGTGCTCGACCCGCCCCCGCCCGCGGGCGGAACCGCCGCCCTCCCTCCGCCTGAGAAGGGAGAGGGTGAGAAGGAGGCGCCGGCCCGCAAGCCCACGCTGCTGGAGCAGGCGCTCGCGGTGCAACTCGGCAGCAACTCGCCGCTCGCGCCGGGTAAGGGCGCGGCCGGTGCGTCGGCCGAGCCGCTCTACCAGCCGCTCACCGCCACGCCGACGCCGGAACTCGACAAGTTGCTCGTGTTCCGGGCGTGCCACCCGCTGTACGGGGCGTTTCTCATCGACCTGCTCGGGACGGCGAACCGCGAGGAGCGGCTCCAACTGCTCGAAAGCGTGCTTGAACTCCCGCGGCCGTTGCTGAAGCACGTTCGCGTGCCGTGGGACCTGTCGCCCGGTCCGCTGCAAACCGAGAAGATCGACCCCGAACTGATCGCGAAGGGGCTGATGGTCGCCAAGCCGCCCAAGCCGGAGGGCGAAGAAGAGCAGGAAGACGAGTGGGTGCCGTGGGACGAGCGACCGCCGGTGTTGGCGGACAAGGCGCGGATGCTGTTCGATTCCAAATACCCCGAGGTGGGCGATTTCACCACGACGCCGGTGTGGGCCGCCGCCGACGTGTTGAACTACGGCAACTTCAACACCTACGTTACCACGAAGGATCTCACGAAGCAGGAGGGGCTCATTTTCCGCCACCTGCTGCGGCTCATCCTGCTGACGCAAGAGTTCGAGCAGCTCACGCCACCCGGGCTGACGCCCGAGGAGTGGAAGAAGGAACTGGCGGAGATCGCCGACAAGATCACTGACATCTGCCGAGTGGTCGATCCGACCTCGACCGAGGAGGCGATCAAGCGGGTTCACGGGGCGGACGTGGTCGCGGGCGAGGAGCACGCCAAGACGGTTACCGTGACGGCCCCCGAGCTGGTCGCGACCGCAATGACCGCCGAAGAAGAGGCCGATTTCGGCGCGGGGCTTTCGGAGTAGTGATGAAGGGCTCCGCGATGAAGCTGAGTGCTTTCGCGAACCGAGCACGCGGCGCGGATCGGGGCCACCGGACACACCGACTCAGCGACGCGGGAGAGGTCTTCTACAGATGGGCACGACTTTGCGTCCAGCGGTTCTTACTTCGGTGCAGGTCGGCCGCCCGCGCCAGCACGGCGATGCGGACGCGACGGACCCGCTGGACCGCTTGTGGACGAGCGGCTTTTACAAGGACCCAGTCGCCGGGCCGGTGCGGATCGGGGTCACTAACATCGACGGCGACGGACAGGCCGACCTCGTCCACCACGGCGGACCCGATAAGGCCGTGTGTGTTTACCCGGCCGACCACTACCCCTACTGGCGCGAGGCGCTGAATCGGCCGGATCTGCCGCCGGGAGCGTTCGGGGAGAACTTCACCGTCGAGGGGCTGACCGAAGCAGGCGTGTGCGTCGGCGACGTCTGGACCGTTGGCGGTGTCGCGTTACAGGTGTCCCAGCCCCGCCAGCCGTGCTGGAAGCTGGCCCGCCGTTGGCGCGTGAAAACGCTGACGTTACAGGTCCAGCAGACGGGACGAACGGGGTGGTACTTTCGCGTGCTGAGGGAGGGCGTTGTGACGCCCGGGGAGCAACTCGCTCTTGTCGAGCGTCCGCACCCTGAATGGACGGTCGAGCGGGCCAACACCGTCATGCACCACAACAAGGCGGACCTGCAAGCGGCGGCCGAACTCGGCTCTCTCCCTCAACTTTCCGCGAGCTGGCGCGAAACGTTGACCCGACGTGTCACGCAGGGCACTTCGCCGGACCAATCGAAGCGGCTCAACGGACCGCTCGGCGATTGACACCCATTAGCCTGTTCTTCGAGGGGGATTCGACGCGAGGCGCTCCGCCTTTTGTTAGGCGCAGAAACGATCCGGAGCGGGTAGGATGTCCGCACCCGCCTGTTCCTCCTGCCGAGGTCATTTCATGCTCAGGTTCTGCCTCGCGGCGTACCCTGTCGCGGTGATTACACTCGCCGTCGCCACCTTCTGTTTCGCAACAGACCAGACCGCCGATGGCCTCACGCTGAACCTGCGCGAGCGGCCCGCCGCCCCCGGAAAAGGCGCGACCGCGGCGACGGAGAAGAAGGTCAACTGGAACCCGAAGAAGACCGCGATCGTTGTCTGTGACATGTGGGACCACCACTGGTGCAAATCGGCCGAACTGCGAGTCGGCGAACTGGGCGGCCCGATGAACGAGATGCTGAAGGCCGCTCGCGCGAAGGGCGTGTTCGTGATCCACGCGCCCAGCACCTGCACCGACTTCTACAAGGACACCCCGCAGCGCAAACGGGCGCGAACTGCTCCCTTCGCGAAGACGCCGGTCCCGCTGGCGACGGCCGAGCGATGGGGTACCGCGTGGAACTGGCCCGACGGAACGCGCGAAGCGGTGCTCCCCGTGGACGACTCGGATATGGGGTGCGACTGCAAGGTGAAGTGCGAGATCCGTGCCCCGTGGACCCGGCAAACCGCCGCGATCGACTTTGCGGACGGTGACGCGATCACCGACAACGGACAGGAGACATGGAACCTGCTGACCGAGCGCGGGATCGAGAACGTGATCCTGTGCGGGGTTCACCTGAACATGTGCGTCCTGGGCCGGCCGTTTGCGATCCGCGCGCTGGTGAGACAGGGCAAAACTGTCGCGCTCATGCGCGACATGACGGACACGATGTACAACCCGAGTCACCCGCCTGGCGTCAGCCACTTCGAGGGCACAGACAAGGTCGTCGAGCACGTCGAGCGGTACTGGTGCCCGAGCTTCGTGAGCACCGACCTTACCGGCAAGCCGGCGTTCACCTTTCAGGCTGATCCGCGTGCCAAGAAGTAACCGCAGGGACTGGAGGGTATGTCACCCGCAGGTGTGTGCGAGTGGCATACTCTGAATTTGCTGGGCCTACGAGGCCGCAAGGGCAGTCAGGTCGGCGCGGAGGGTGGCTTCCGGCGTGATCCCTTCGTACCGGCGGACCACCTGCCCGTTGCGGAAGATGAGCAAGAGCGGGATCGCGGACACATCGAACTTTGCAGCAAGGGACGGGTTCGTTTCGGTGTTAACCTTGCACACCGTGAAGTCGCGTGCGAGGTCGTGCAGCACCGGGTTCATGGCCCGGCACGGCCCGCACCATGCGGCCCAGAAGTCCACCAGCACCGGACCCGGGGCTTCCAGGACTTCGCGCTTGAAGTTGTACTGCTCGAGTAACATAAGGTTCTCCGCTCGCAGGGTCCGCTTGTCGTTTGCAGTCAGGCTGACCGTGTTTGTCTACTTCTTATCTTTCGGCGGTGCTGGCGGGCCGAACTTCGGGGCCGGGAACACTGCAGTGAGCATGTCCGCAAACCCCTCTTCGTCCAGCTTTCCGGCCTTCTTCTTGTCGAACTCGTCGAACGCGGCTTTAGTGGCCGTGAGGACCTCATCGACCGTAAGCTTCTTGTCCTTGTTCGCGTCCGCCCGGTCCATGATCGCACCGGCCATAAAATTGCCCATACTAAAACCGCCGGGCGGCGCGCCCTCAGGCGGAGGGGGGAGCGACTTGTTCAACCCCGCGGTGAGCGCCTTCAGGTCCACCGTATCGTCTTTGCCCTTTTCGCACGCGTCCCACACCCGTTTCATGGACGCCAGCAACTCGTCCCGCGACACGTACTCGTCCCCGTTCTTGTCCATGGCTTCCATCATCGGCGGCGCCAGCATCGCCCCGAACTTCGGAGGGCCACCCATCCCGAATCCGGCGGGGATGTGCCCTTTCGACGTTCCCGCCACCTGCGCGGCGACCGACGCGGCCCGTTTCTCAATGAAACTCTTGAGCCCCGGGGGCTTCCCGAACATCGTCACCGCGCCGGCTACTTCCTTGCGGGCCGCCGCAGCCTGCTGGTCCCGCTCGAGCGGCTCCTGAACCGCCGCTTCGGCTTCCGCCAACTGCTTGAGGAGGCGCTCTTTTGAGAAGGCCGTCGCAGCAAGCTCCTTGAGCAACTTCTGATAATGGTCGCTGATTTCGGGAACCGCCAGCAGTCGGTCAGTGAGCCGGTGCGTGCCGGGGTACGGGTGCGTCAGGCTCAGGTTCATCTGCTGACTGTTCGAGCCCAAGATCGGGAAGTTAGCGAACGCCCGGTCCAGGTCCCACGGGATCAGATACAGCTTGTTCGTTTTTGGGTTCAGGTAGAGGCAGAAGTTGTGCCCAAAGAAGAGGCTATCCCCGTTGGCCACGAACGCGGTCGCCGCCAGGAACCGCAGGTAGTTGTCCACGTCGAGGTACGTGCCGATCTCCTTCTTGAACGTCGCGTCGTCCCCTTTATGCACCAACCGCGCGAAAGCGATCACCCGCTTGGCTTCGTCTTTTGTAGGCTCCCGCTTCGGGGCGTACTGGCTCTTGTACCGGTTCCAGTCGTCGCCCCGGTCGTCGAACTCTCGCAGCCCTTCGGGCTTCATGAGCAGCCCTTTGTCGTCTCCGAACCGGTCCTTCAGGAACGGCTTGTCCACTTCCTCGACCAGCGTGTACACCCCCAGCAGTTCCTTGTCGCGTTTCCCCGGCACGGTGAGCCGCACCTCGGCCAAGGCGGTGCGCGGGGCCGGCACCCCGGCGGTACGGTAGATCGCGTAGCCGAGAACTTCCCGGCACTTGGTCGTGTCGGTCACCTCGCAGTGGAGGTTGATTGACTTGGAGCCGCCGAACCGACCGCTGCCGCCGACGCGGTCGAGGTCAATCTTGAACGATTTCTTGATGGTCCGGGACGCGTCCATGACCGTGCCGTTGCCCTTGTACCGGATTCCCACTTTGTCGAACGTCTGGTCCCCAATCGTGACCGATCCGGTGCCCCACGGCAGATCGGTGCCGAACGTGTTGCGATGGACCTCCCGGCTCGGTTCGGTCGGTTTATCGGGTATCTTTGGCGCCGGGCCGAACCCCGGGAAGCCGCGGTTACCGCGGGGTTCGATGGCGGCGTATTCCTCCGGCGACAGGGTGACATGCACCTGCCACAGCTTTTCGGGGGCGTACACGTTTTGATCGGCGGCTTTTGCCAGAGGTGGTCTTAACGGCGACAGCAACACCGCGGCGAGCACAACGGGTGAGAGCCAGCCGGCCCGGCCGAGTGCAAAGTGACTTGGCATCAATGAGTCCAAGCGGGGTATTTCGGTGGAGAGGTAGGCTCCATCGTTATACCCGAAAACTTCACGCAAGCTTCATACGCGCGTGACGAGGCTCGGACCAGGCCAGTGCCCGCCTCGTAACGCACGGGTTGCGAGGCGGGCGCTGGCCTCGTTTCACTGGCTTGGCTTGAAAGGTGACAAGCGGCGCGCCGCTCGGCTGGGAATTGCCGACTGCGCAAACGCGATCTGACACATGAAGGCGGACGGATGGCGAAGCGACCTTGACCGGTCGCCCGGGAAGGTACTAAACTACATATACACTCTCGTTCACTACGGCTCAGCTCTTTTGGCATCGCAAGTGCGGCTTCCCTCTCTCTGTTAGACGGCCGCGCAAATTCGATACCCAAGGCTCCAATCCGATGTCGGACCCGGTTTCCGCGGGCAGCATGTATCTGTTGGACGCCCACGGGCTCATTTTCCAGATGTTTTACGGCGTGGGGCCGATGAGCGCGCCGGACGGGCGCCCTACCAACGCCGTGTTCGGTGTGACTCGGGCGCTGATGAACCTGTACGACCGCGGAGCCGATTACCTCATCGCAACCCTCGATCACGAGAAGCCTACGTTCCGCGTCGAGATCGACGCCGCTTACAAAGCGCACCGTGACCCACCTCCCCCCGACCTGCTCCTCCAAGAGCCGATGATCCAGCAGGTGATGGAAGCGATGCGGGTCCCGTTCCTCATCGCGCCGGGCTATGAAGCCGACGACGTGATGGCGACCGTCTCGACCCAAGCCGCCGCGCGCGGGCTCGACGTGTTCCTCTGCACGTCGGACAAGGATTGCCGGCAGCTCATTACTGACAAGGTGAAGATGCTGAACCTGCGCAAGGACTATGAGGCCCTTGACGCGGCCGGCGTTCTTGCCGATTGGGGTGTGCGCCCAGACCAGGTGGTGGACTTTCAGGCGCTCGTCGGCGATTCCGTGGACGGCGTGAAGGGCGTGGTCGGGGTCGGGCCGAAGACCGCCGCCAAGTGGCTTCAGCAGTTCGGGACGCTCGACGCTCTGATCGCGAACGCCGACCAAGCGGCCGGTGGGCCGAAAACTCGACAGGCGCTCAAAGACGCCGTGGCGAGCGGTGCCCTGGCGAAAAGCAAACGTCTCGTGCGTCTCGACCGGGACGTACCGGTTGCGTTCGACTGGGATGGGTGGCGGCGCCGCGACTGGGACGGGCAGCGGCTCCTCGAACTGTTTCACGAATTCGGGTTCCGCGGGTTCGCGGAGCGCGTCCGCAAGACGCTGACCCGGAGCGGCGCCCAGAAGAACGCCGACGCCCTCGCGACGGCCGGTCTGACCGCTCCTACACCGGTCGCAGACACTGCCGGACGTGGCGTACCGGGCGCGAAGCCCGCGCCAGCGAAAAAGGCGAAGGGCAAAAGCCAGAAGCCGGCCGGGCCTAGTCTGTTCGACCTTCTGATGGAAGAATCGCCCGGGAGCGTGCCGGCTGAAGCCGGAGCGAGCGAGCCGACTGCTGCCCCCGCGCCGATCAGTGACGGCTGGAGCTACTCCGGGTACGAGTCCGTGACCACTCCGGAACGGTTCGAGCAGTTTCTGGCCGAGTTAGCTCAGCAACCCGCGTTCGTCTTCGATCTGGAAACCACCGGCCTCGATCCCGTCTACGACCCGATTGTGGGCTATTCGTTCGCTTGGCAGAAGGGCACCGCGTATTACCTGCCCGTTCGCGCGCCCGTTGGCGAGCCGGTCCTGAATCCCGACGCCGTGCTCGCCGCGCTCAAGCCCGTGTTCGAAAACCCCGCGATTGAGAAGCGGAACCACAACATCAAGTTCGACCTGATCGCGCTCGCCGCGAGCGGTGTCGAACTGGTCGGGGTCGCGGGCGACTCGATGGTCGCGCACTACCTGCTGGACCCGGGGGCTCGCGCGCACGGGCTCGACGACCTCACGCTGGACGAGTTGAAGCACACGAACATCTCGATCAAGGAACTGATCGGGACCGGCAAGAAGCAGATCACGATGGCCGATGTGCCGGTCACGCGGGTGAGAGATTACGCTTGCGAAGATGCTGACGCCGCGCTCCAACTGGCCGCCGCGTTCGAGCCGCGGTTGGAGGCGGCCGGGCTCCGCGAGTTGTACGACACGCTCGAAGTGCCGCTCATCCGCGTGCTGGCCGAGATGGAACACGTCGGCATCCGGGTGGACGTGCCGTTCCTGGTGCAACTCGGCGTCCAGATGGGCGAGGAACTGGCAGGGTATGAGGGCGAGGTTCACGCGCTCGCGGGTCGCGTGTTCAACATCGGCTCGCTGAAGGAGCTTCAGAAGATACTGTTCGACGAACTCAAGCTCCCGGTCCAAAAGCGGACCGGCATCAAGAACGAGCCTTCGACGGACCAGGAGTCGCTGGAGCGGTTGGCCGCGCTCGGGCACGAACTGCCGAAAAAGCTGCTGGCGTACCGCAAGGTGTCGAAGTTAAAGAGTACATACGTGGATGTTTTGCCCGCACTCGCGGACAAAAACGGTCGCGTTCATACATCTTTCAACCAGGCGTCGGCCGAAACGGGTAGACTGAGTTCGAGCGAGCCGAACCTGCAAAACGTTCCCACGCGGACCGAGCAGGGCGCACAGCTCCGGAAGGCGTTCATCCCCCGCGACGGTTGGACCCTGGTGACCGCAGACTACTCGCAGATCGAGCTGCGACTGCTGACGCACTTCTGCGGTGACGATACCTTGCGGGCGGCGTTCGCGGAAGACCGCGACGTTCACACCGCGGTCGCGGCCCAAATATTCAAGGTGTCGGAGGGCGAGGTCACTAAGGTCCAGCGCGGGGTCGCGAAGACGGTCAACTTCGGTGTCCTGTACGGCATGAGTGCCACCGGCCTCGCGATCCGACTCAGTATCCCGCGCAAGGAGGCGGAGGAGTTCATTGAGGCCTACTTTACCCGCTACACGAAGGTGCTGGAGTACCAGCAGGGGTTGCTCGCAACCGGGCGCGAGCGGGGCCGGTTGCAGACCATCCTGGGTCGGTGGCGGGCGTTCAACCTCGACGCGCGCGACGTGAACTCCACCTACCAGGGTCGCACGATGGCGGCCCGTGAGGCGATTAACTACGAGATTCAGGGTTCGGCGGCGGACCTGATCAAGAAGGCGATGCTGGGCGTCCGCGCCCGGATGGTGGCTCAAAAGTTGCAGGCTAGAATGCTCCTGACCGTCCACGACGAACTCGTGTTTGAAGCCCCACCAGCGGAAGTGAAGCCGCTGGCGTTGCTCGTCCGTGAAGAAATGACCTCCGCGATCAAGCTCGACGTACCGCTGAAGGTGGACGTGGCGGCCGGCCCGAACTGGCTGGAAGTCGAAGACATTTTTGGGTAAGCGACGCTGGTGAGACCTCCGCTCGGGACCGACTGGGGGGAAGGCGGAAGGTTGACGGGGGCAATAGTGAAGTGTCGCGATGCGAGCGGTTCACGCGGTTAAGGGGCATTACTGGCTGTGGGGCTTTTGGCGGTGAGTATGGCCTCGGGTTGTTGCGCGTGTTCGCATAGCTTGTGGAAAGGAGATAAATCGCCGAGTGCAACACAGGCCGCCGGACAAACGAATGCGATCGCTGGTAGCAAAGACCCCCAAAAGGTATTGAATGACCGGAATCGCGGCGCGAACGGCTTTGATGACCAACCACACCACCTGAGACCCGAGCGGATTCAGGGCGGAATTTACTGAATATTGCGACGAATGTAAGGGGAGGTGTGTCGATTGCCGAGCTGACAGCAGTGCCGGTCGTGTACTTCAGCGGGGACGGTCAACCCATAGCCGAAACTGGTCTACACGTGCAGGCGATTATTCTGCTGCACCAGGCACTGGAAGACTTTTTCCGCTCGCGGTCGGAGCCGGTGTACCTCGCCTCTGACCAGTTTTGGTACTGGCGGGAAGGTGACCCGACGTGTCGGGTCGCTCCGGACGTGATGGTGGTGCTTGGTGTCGCGCCGCACCCGCGGCGGTCGTTTTTCTCGTGGGAAGAAGGGGGCGCGGTCCCGGCGGTTGTTTTTGAAATGGCATCCCAGGGTACGTGGCGAAACGATCTCGACGACAAACACGATCAGTACGAGTCGCTTGGCGTTCGTGAGTACTTCGTGTTTGATCCGGAAGGGTTGTATCTCGTCCCTCCGGTCCAGGGATACCGGTTAAGCGGTACCGCTTACCGTCGGATTCGGCAGGACCAGCTTACAAGTGAACTCGGGTTCGGGGTGCGCGCCGAGGGGACGATGCTCCGGCTCGTTGACCTGGCGACCGGGCAACCGGTTCCGACGCGAGCAGAAGCCGTGGACGCGGCCCAACAACAAGTTGAAGCAGAGAAGGAACGGGCTGAAGCGGAAAAGCAACGAGCTGAAGCGGAAAAGCAGCGCGGGGACACGTTGCAAGCCGAAGTGGAGCGGCTCCGGGCGCGATTACAACAACTCGGACATCTGAACGGGAGCGACGGTTGAGTTTCAAGTACGGGTCCAAGCCGGTGGTCGGGCTGATCGGCGCGATCGGCGCGGGTAAGAGTACCGCGGCGCGGTGCTTCGCGGGCCGTGGTGGTCAAGTGATCGACGCCGATGCCCTCGGGCACGACGCGCTCCGGCAACCGGAAATTGTTGCGGCACTCATGAAGAGGTGGGGCGAGCGGATCGTCCGAGAAGATGGCTCCCTTGATCGTCGGGAGATCGGGCGGATCGTGTTCGCAGACCGGAACGAGCGGTCCGCCTTGGAAACGACGGTGTTTCCTTACATTACCCGGCGGGCACAAACTGAGATTTCCGCCGCCCAAGCGAACCCTGATGTGGGGTTCGTCGTCTTGGACGCGGCGGTGCTGCTCGAAGCCGGGTGGGGTGACTTGGTTGACGCCCTTGCGTACGTGGACGCCCCCCGCGAGATGAGGTTGGGCCGGCTTGCGGCCCGCTCCGGTTGGGACGAAACGGAACTGACGGCACGCGAATCGGCGCAATGGTCCGCAGAGGCCAAAAAGGCTCGCGCCGACACGGTTCTTGTCAACGACGGGAGCCGAGAGGATTTGCAAGCACAGGTCGACCGTTTCGTGGCACAGTTCTGTAACGTGGATGGCGTAAGGTTGTGAAACTGGGTCGGTAATTCGTGACTGAAGCGCGGTGATGTCAGTTGTGAACGCGGGTCCGATTCTCGCCTGAGTTGTCGTCGGCGTTCTAGGAGCGCGACCGCGTCTCCCGCCCGCGACGGCCCCGTGTTCGTTTGCTTGCCTCTGAATGCCTGCCGGTGAGGGGTTTACCCATGTCTGAATCGAAGCCCGATGTTGTCAAACCGCGCGCGACCCGCGGAAGGCCCCGCAAGAGTGAGGCCCCGCCGCCCGAGGCACCTCCGCCCGTCCCGGCGCCCCCCCCGCCGGTTCCGGTCGCGGACGATGACGGCTTCGCCACGGGCATAGTGGACGTTGTGCCCGCGCCGGTCGAACCGGTGGTTTCAGCGCCCGCCGCGCCGGTGGTCGTTGAGCCGGAACCGGTCAAGCCAATTTCCGCAGCCGTGTCTGAGCCGCTTCCCGTCGAACCACCGTCCGCGGCGCCCCCGGTAGCCGCACCAGAGGTGCGCGAGCCGCGGCGTACAGAGCGGAGCCGCACAGAACGTCCTGAGCGACCGGAGCGCGCGGAGCGGCCCGAGAAAGCCGAACAACGCGCAGAGCGGCCGGAACGAGTTGAACGGGCGGAACGGGTCGAACCGCGCCCCGAGCGGGTTGAGCGGCCGGTACGCCCGGAGCGAACCGAGCGTGTTGAACAACGTCCCGAGCGGGTGGAACGGCCAGAACGGGTCCCTGAGCGACCTCCGGAACCGCGCGAGGCCCCACGCCCGCCGCGTCCCGAAGTGCCAGTCGGGGCGCGAGTCGACCCGAACGAGCAGGGGTTCGATGCCGAGACCAACTCGCGGTACGAGGAGATCAAGCGCGGCAACACGTATATCACCGAACTCCAGCACATGACCATTGCGCAGCTCCAGCAAGCTGCGAAGGACGAGCGGATCCCGCGTGAGGAGTACGTCGGTCTCAAGAAACAGGACTTGGTCTACCGCATCCTGCGGGAGCTGACCAAGGCCAACGGACTGATGTTCGGTGAGGGCACACTGGAGGTGCTGCCCGACGGGTTCGGGTTCCTCCGCAGCCCGGACTACAACTACCTTCCGTGCCCGGACGACATCTACATCTCGCCGTCGCAGATCCGGCGCTTCGGGTTGCGCACCGGGGCCGTGGTCGCCGGTCAGACCCGCCCGCCGAAGGAGAACGAACGGTACTTCGCGCTGCTCCGGGTAGAGGCGATCAACTACGCCGAGCCCGACCTGCTCACGCAGAAGGTGGTGTTCGACGACCTCACCCCGCTGCACCCCGAGCGGCGGCTCAAGCTCGAGACCACGCCCGACGAACTCAACACCCGGGTCATCGATCTGGTCACACCGATCGGGAAGGGGCAGCGCGGGCTGATCGTCGCGCCGCCCCGCACCGGCAAGACGGTGCTGCTCCAGAAGATGGCCAACTCGGTGATCCAGAACCACCCCGAGTGTTACATCATCGTGCTGCTGATCGACGAGCGGCCCGAGGAAGTGACTGACATGGCCCGCACCGTGAAGGGGCCGCGGGTGGAGGTGGTGTCGAGCACCTTCGACGAGGCGCCCGAGCGCCACGTCCAGGTGAGCGAGATGGTCATCGAGAAGGCCAAGCGCTTGGTCGAGTACGGCACCGACGTGGTGATCTTCCTCGACTCGATCACGCGCCTAGCCCGCGCGTACAACACCGTCTCGCCGGGCTCGGGCAAGTTGCTCTCCGGCGGTCTCGATGCGACGGCGCTGTACAAGCCGAAGCGGTTTTTCGGGGCGGCCCGCAACATCGAGGAGGGCGGTTCGCTGACCATCCTCGCGACGGCCCTCGTCGACACCGGCTCGAAGATGGACGAGGTGATCTTCGAGGAGTTCAAGGGCACGGGCAACATGGAAGTTCACCTGGAGCGCCGGATGGTGGACCGCCGTGTGTACCCGGCGATCAACGTGAACGCCAGCGGCACCCGGAAGGAAGAATTGCTGCGCGGCGAGGACGAGTTGCGACTAGTTCACATTATGCACCGCATCCTTGCGGACATGAACCCCGTTGAAGCGATGGAACTGCTGCTCAAGCAACTCGGCAAGCACAAAACGAACGCCGACTTCCTCAACAGCGTCACTCTGACGTAAGGGCCGACCGGGAACGAACGTCCCGTTTTTGGCAGCGAGCGGCGGACTCATGTCGCGCCGCTCGCTGCCAAAAACGGGAAGCCATGCCGCGGAAGGGGATGCAGTTCCCGGCCGACCCTATGCGAGTGCGTTCTTTCCCGAGCCGGCACGTACCCGCCCACATGTGGGCGGGGACGCTCGCTTCAATCGGTCAAGTTGACCGGGTATTCGATCGGTTCCGGCCCCTGGGGCACGTTAATGGTCAGCCCGGACGACTCCGCCTTGGCGTACTTCTCCGGAATCGCCACATAAGCGAGCTTGATGCCCGCCGGCGCCTTGGTCTGGTTCTTGAACTGAGCGGTGGTGACGGACACGTGCTGCTCGCCGGGCGTCAGACCGGTGACCAGGAACGACCCGTCCGGCCCGATCATCCCCGACAGCTCCGTGCCCGCGCTGCCCGGGGCGAACGTGATCCGCCCGCCCGAGACCGGCTTGCCGTGGTACGTGACCACGCCCTTCACGGCCCCCGGCATCACCACCTTCGGGCCGCACCCCGACGACAACAGCAGGAAGCCGGCGCCGGCGAGAGCCGCCGCCGCCCTGCGAGACACGCATAACAAACCCATCAGACCCGTCCTCGCAACGAAGTTCGCGTGAAGTGTGAGGGCGCGCGGGTCCGCGCGGGCGCGGACCCGCACCCGGCCGTTTACCAGTCGTTGCCGAGAACGTTACCGTCGCTCGGGTTGCAGGCGCTGAGCCACGTCTTCGCGGTGACCTGGGGGCCGACCCCGCGCACGCTGCCGTCGCCGAGGCCGACGTTGCACACCCCGGGGGACAGGGCGTGCGGGGCGTCCACGTTGCAGTTGTCGGGGGTGGATCCGAACTGGGGGGGGCCGGCGGTGGCGAGGAACGCCGCGTTGCACGGCTGCTCGTAGCTGCACGACACCCACGACACCACCGTCCGGCCGCCCGGCGCCCACCACGACAGGGGGCAACTCGACCGCCGCTCGGCCCAGAACACCGTGTTCGACGTGCCGTCGGCCAGGTTGACCAGGCTGCCGGTGGTCATGGAGGTCCGCGTGTCCCAGTGCCGGGCCCACTCGTCGTCGGTGTTCTTCAGGTCCGGCCCGCCGAACACCCACATGTTGCACGAGTAGTTGGTGACCGCGAACGTGTTGCCCGTGATCCAGTTGAACCCTTGGGCGGCGCCGTAGGACGACGGGTAGGTGCGGGTGGTGGGTTCGCCCGCGTTCGGGGCGATGTACGTTTTGATGACCTGTTCTTGCACCCGCTGGCCGTTCAGCTTGGGCTCCGTCCGCCAGATGTCGCCGGCCACGATGATGTCGTAGAGGGCGCTCTGCTCGAGTTGGGGGAGCAGGTACACGTGGATGGTCGCGTCGGTCTTCAGGACGTACGTGCCGGGGGCGGCGTATCCGGGCACCCACCGGGGGGGCAGCTTCCCGTAGATTTCGTTCAGCCCGTGGGTGGCCAGCCCGAGCTGCTTCAAGTTGTTGGCGCTCTGCATGCGGGCGGCGGCGTCACGGACCTTCTGGACGGCGGGCAGCAGGAGCCCGATGAGCACCGCGATGATCGCGATCACCACCAGTAACTCGATCAGCGTGAACCCGTGGGTTCGGCGCGGGAGAGAGGACATTAACGGTCTCCGAAAGCAATTGATTGAGGACCGCGAGCGCCGGCACGAGCGCAATCGATTCGCGCCCGGGGCCGGAGGCCGCGTCCTGAGTGATGCCCGTGTCGGACCGCGGCCCTGGGGTGCGTGCCTCGTCCCGCCGGCCGGCCCGGCGCGCGGAGGCGCACGCCAGCGCCCGCTCACAGTGAACGTGGTCCGTGGTTCCCGAGGGGCGACGACAGGTCCGTGGATGAAGGGTCCCGGTGAAAACGGGGTGCTCACGGCCGAAAAGATGCCGGCTCAGCGAACGCTCGTGAGCGACCCACTAACTCCTGTCTCGGAATTTCATGGACTTAATCAGCATAATTTCTTCACCGTGGTCGAGTCTTGGCGGGGGCCCGACCGGTGGCTGGGTTTCGCGCACAACGCCGAACCCCGGCCGCTGGTCCGTGCCCACATTCGCAGGAAGCCCGATCGCTGAATGTGTGGTAATTACCAGTCACGTGTTGGTTTTTTGGTCGCTTGTCTGTTTAACTTGGGAAGCACTTTCCGAACGCCGTCAGCAGCCGCAGCGGCCCCTTCACCCGCACCTTGCGCCGGACCAGCGCCCACACGATGCTCCGCTCCTTGCGCAGGAATCCGAGCCAGCGGTCGGAATCCGCGGTGATCGCACAGGCGGGCGTCCCGTGTAGCCCGGTTTGAACGGCCAACGTCTTGTCCCGGATCGTGACAGTCGCCTCCGCCGGTTCGTGCCCCGTGAAGGTGAAATGGTACACCGCGTTCAGCCCGGCCGACTGCTCGCGCTGGAACACGATCGGCATCCCGCGCAGGAAGCCCGCGATGCTCGTCGGGCGGATGCCGCTCACCTTTCGCTGCGGCTTGTGCGGGAACTTCCGCGCCGCGTACTGCTCGGCGTCCGACCCGGGCACCACGTACAACGGTTCCTCTTTCTGCTGGAGCGGTTTCACCACTTCCGCCACGAACCCGGCGCGGTTCTGGAGGAACGGGGCGATCACATCCTCCCCCGCCGGGCACACCGCCAGGCAGTACGCCGCCTTGTAGTTTGGCCCGAAGGCCAGGCTCTGCCACAGGGACGCCGTTTCGGCGTCGGCCACGCGCTTCCGGTACGCCGTCTTCGAGTCACTCTCGACGACCGTTTCCACCCAGTCGATGAACCCGCCCATGAACTCGCGATAGTTGTGGGTCAGGCACGCGGACGGGTCGAAGTGGCCGTCCGCGCCGATCGCCCCGACCGGGCACGCGGCCACGCACAGCTTGCACGACAGGCACGGGTTGTAGTCGATCGGCGCGCCCTGCGCGCTCGCATCGGCGCCGATCAGAACGGTTCCGAGGAGGACGAAGTTGCCGAAACGGGGGTGGATCACGTTGCGGTGGATGCCCATGCGCCCCAGGCCGGCGGCGACCGCGACCGGCTTGTGTGACACGACCCAGATCTTGCCGGGGAACTGCTGCATCTCCATCGGGAACCCGGACGGCGGGTTGAGCGCCGGGACGCCGGCCGCGTCGAGCCGCCGGACGATGGCACGCGCGACCTCGTCGGTGTGGTCAATGGTGTGGTGAAACTCCAGGTTCGATACCGATCGGGCGGGGGCCTTGACGGCGTCGCGGTTCATCCGGCAGACGAAGCTCAGCAGCGCCCGTACGGGCGGGTACGCGGCCCGGATGTCGGCCCGCTGGTCGTCGAGCTCCGGGCGGTCGATCGCGACCAACCCGGCGTCGTCGGCGCCGCACTCCAAGGCGAGCGCCTTGAGCCAGGTCGCGTCGATCGGACGCGGCGGTTCGGTTGTGGGGAGCGCCGTCCGGGCCCGGACGGCACGCACGGTCGGGTGATCTTCGAGCGGGGCCATGACATTGCCTTTGATGAGTGTAGATACAACAAAATGCGGAAATAAAAGTAGCTGCGCTCTCCCCACGGCTCATGGTGGGGCGACGCTGCGCGCAGGGGACGGGTGGGCTGCCATTTTGCGCATCACGCGCCCCATGATTCGCACGCGAGCCCACCGCGGCAGGCCGAACGTTGAGTAGGCAAGGAGCTTCGAAAGCAGGCCTGGGAGCACGGTGGGGCGGCGGCCGAGGGCGGCGAGAATCGATCCGGCAACGGTATCCGGGTCCAGAGCCGTACCCATCGTCATCCCGGCGCGGGCTGCGAAGCCGGACCGAGTTGGTCCTGGGGCCGCGGTCAAAACGTCCACGCCGAAGGGTGCGAGTTCGACGGCCAGGGCTTCTCCCAGCGATTGGACGTACGCTTTCGTTGCCGCGTAGTGCGCCGCGTATGGGGTGCCCTGGAACCCCACGACCGAGCCGAACAGAATCATCCCGCCGCGCCGGCGTGCCGCGAACCGTTTGCCGAAATGCCAACTCTGCGAGACCGTTGCCCGGCAATTGAGGTCGAGCATCGCGAGTTCGTCCGCGAGCGTGCTGTCGAGGAACGCGCCCGACGTGCCGAAACCGGCCGAGGCGACCAGGAGACCCACGTCCAGGGCGGCGGTCGCCTCGGCCAGAGGTTCGATCCCGCTTCCGACCGCGAGGTCCAGCGGCAGGGGGCGTGCTTCAACGGCGTATCGGTGGCGCAAGTCGGCGGCTAGGTGATCGAGTACCTCCGCCGACCGGGACACGAGCACAGTGTTGAGTCCTGCGGCGGCCAACTGTTCCGCCAGCGAACGGCCGATGCCGGATGAGGCGCCGGTCACAACAGCCCACGGACCGTACCGCTCGCGCAATCGATGACCCATTCGCATTCGGGTGCCCATCGTCATAACCCTCTCCGGATCTGGTGAATGCGGTCTCGAAGGATCAAGTCAACAAGTAACAAATCGCCACTCGTTTCTGGGAAGGTCGGTGATCCGACTCGCGGAGTGGGGTGCAGCCACATGAGGCGCTGTTGGGGACGAAGATTCAGTCGGACCCCGCCGCCCAGACGCGCGCGACTGCGTCAAAGAGCGGAGGGACGTTTTCTGCCCCGAGCTGGGCTTGAAGGTCCTTCTGAGCTTGCCGCCACACCGGCAGGATCGCCGCGAGCTTGTCGCGCCCGGCCGTGGTCAACTCGAGCGTGTGGCTCCGCCGGTCCGGCCCCTCGGACTTCCGGAGCCAGCCGTTCGCAAGTAGGGCGGTGACGTCGCGGCTCAGTGTGGACTTGTCCATCACCAGCGCCGTCGACAGGGCGGTGGGCGTGAGCGGCCCTGCGTGGCCCGCGACAACCATGATGTTGACTTGCGCGACAGAAATGCCGTGGCCGCGCAACCCGGTCTCACACAGCGCGGTGACGAACCGGTTCAGAACACGAACCCGCACCGCGATGCAATTTGCGGCCATCTCGCGGGCAGGATCGTCTGCGGCCATCGTCCACCTCGTTTTATAATTGTATCTGCAACTAGTCGCCGCGTCAAGTCACGTATGCGACGCGCCGTACAAAAGCGGAAATACACCTGTCGAGGGGCGTGATGCTGTACGAAGGCGATTTCTCTTCACCGGCCGGTCGGTTTGCACTGGTCGCGGCCCGGTTCAACGGCTTCATCGTCGATCAACTCGTTTCCGGGGCGAGTGACGCGCTGCACCGTCACGGCGTCGGCCCCGAGCGCATCGACCTCGTGCGCGTTCCGGGCTCCTATGAGATCCCGCTCGTCGCGCAGAAGCTCGGCCGGAGCGGTGAGTACGCGGCCGTCATTTGCCTGGGCTGCGTGATCCGCGGTGACACCGACCACTACGACCACGTCGCCGGAGCCACCACGAGCGGCATCGCGCAAGCCGGGCTCAACAGCGGCGTACCGGTCATTTTCGGGGTCCTCACGTGCGACACGCTGGAGCAGGCGATCCACCGCGCCGGGGCCAAGGCCGGGAACAAGGGCTTCGAAGCGGCCGTATGCGCGATCGAAATGGTCAACCTGCTCCACAAGCTACCTGGCTGACCCGAGTCCGGCACAGGTGCCCGCCGCCGAAAAGACTCCGGACCGGGAGGCTCTCTGATGGCGGCGAGCACCTGTTACTTTACATCTCGCACGCAGCGGAAGCCGGTGTGGTTGGCGCTGCTGTCGGTCGGGTTCTTGTCGCGCGCACCGGGCACGTACCGCGAGCAGTAAGAATCGTCGCACAGGAACGAGCCGCCACGCCGCACTTTTTGGGGCTGCCGCTCGCCGCTCACGAGCGGCCCAGTGTCCGGCCCCCGCGGGTTCTCTTTCGGCGAACGCGCGTAGTATCCCGGGTCGTACCAGTCGGCGCACCACTCCCACGCGTTGCCGCTCATGTCGTAGAGCCCGTACCCGTTGGGCGGGAAGCTCTTCACCGGCGACAGCCCCGGGAAGCCGTCGGAACCGGCGTCGTGCGCCGGGAACCGGCCCTGGAAGGCGTTCGCGTACCACTTTCCCTCGGCGCCGTTCTTCTGATCGCCCCACACGTAGGTCTTGCGATCCAACCCGCCGCGCGCCGCGAACTCCCACTCGGCTTCTGTCGGGAGGCGTTTGCCGGCCCAACTGGCGTAAGCCGCGGCGTCGTCCCAGGTGATCTGCACGACCGGGTAGTTCTTTCGGCCCTTCACGGAACTGTCCGATCCCTCGGGGTGGCGCCAGTTCGCACCGCCGACGTACCGCCACCACATCGGCTGATCGAGTGGCACGTCCATTGGGACGAACACCGCTGACCCTGCTTTGAGGTACGCCGGGTCGGCGTTGGGGTACTTCCGCGGGTCGGGCGCCCGCTCGGACGTGGTGACGTAGCCAGTTGCCTTGACGAACGCGGCGAACTGACCGACGGTCACCTCGGTCGCGTCCATCTCGAAGGGCGCGACAACGACTTCGTGGACCGGTTGCTCGTCGTCGGCGCCGTTCGCACGCCCCATCCAGAACGTGCCCCCGGGAATGCGGACCATCTCGGCCGGCGCGGGATCAGGGTCGGACGTTGGGTCAAATTCGCCCCTCCAACCGATCGCCAGCACGGCGACAATCAGCACTGCAACCAACAGAACCGGCAGGAGCCAGAGCACGCTACCGCGGCGCGGTGGGAGTGCTGAGGTAGTCGATCGCGGATCGGGCTTTCCCATAAAACGGCTCGCGCAGTAGCATTAAGGTGACAAAGTTCATCGCTGAACTTGCCAACAGATGCTGATCCGGCGAAAACGAGAAGGAATGTCACAGGCCAACCCGCGAGTCCTGCCCGGCTACCGGCTGAGTATCAGCTTCACGCTCCTCTATTTGAGCGTGCTGGTGATTATACCGCTGGGCGTGTGTGTGGTGACCGCGACGCAACTCAGTTGGGACCAGTTCCGGGCCGCGGTGTGGACCGAACGGGCCAGGGCCGCTTACGCGCTCACGTTCGGTGCGTCGCTCGCGGCGGCCTGTATCAGTGCCGTGCTGGGGTTGCTCATCGCGTGGGTGCTGGTGCGGTACGAGTTCCCCGGGCGGCGGGTCGTGGACGCACTGGTGGACCTCCCCTTTGCACTGCCGACCGCCGTCGCGGGCCTAGTGTTCTCGAACCTGTACGTGGCGAACGGCTGGCTCGGGCGGTTCCTGGTGCCGCTGGGTGTTGAGGGCGCGTACTCCCGGCTTGCGGTGGTGCTGGTGCTGGTGTTCATCGGGTTCCCGTTCGTTGTCCGCACCCTTCAGCCGGTGCTCGCGGCGCTGGACGGTGAGGCGGAAGAAGCGGCCGCTCTGCTCGGTGCATCGCGCTGGCAGACGTTCCGCCGGGTCACGTTCCCGACGCTGCTTCCCGGACTGCTTACGGGCTTCGCGCTGGCGTTCGCCCGCGGTCTGGGTGAGTACGGAAGCGTAGTGTTCGTCTCCGGGAACATGCCGTTCAAAACGGAGATCGCGGCGTTCCTCATCGTGAGCCGGCTCGAAGAGGGTGGCCCGAACTCGTACCGCGAGGCGACCGCGATCGCGACCGTTTTGTTGTGCGCGTCGTTCCTCATGCTGGTGTTCATCAACCGGCTCGAAGCCCGATCACGGAAATGGAGCGGGTGACCTATGGCACTCCCACCCCCCACGCGAACTCACCGTCGCACCGAGCCGGTTTGGCTGCGCGCCCTACTCACCGTCCTGGCCCTGCTCGCGATGGCCATTCTGGTCGTGATCCCCGTGATCAGCGTGTTCGCCGAAGCACTGGCCGACGGCGCCGGTGCGTACTGGCGGAACCTGACGGCCGACGCCGACACGCGGCATTCGGTGCTGCTTACTCTGACGGTTGCCCCGATCGCGGTACTGCTGAACCTCGTGTTCGGGGTGGCCGCGGCGTGGGCGATCACGCGGTTCCGGTTCCGTGGGCGCACGCTCTTGGTTACGCTCATTGATGTGCCGTTCAGCGTCTCGCCGGTGGTCGCGGGCTTGATGTTTGTGCTGCTCTTCGGTCTCCAAGGGTTGCTCGGCCCTTGGCTCCGCGCGAACGGGCTTCAGGTGCTGTTTACGGTTCCGGGGCTCGTGATCGCAACCACCTTTGTGACGCTCCCCTTTGTAGCACGTGAGCTGATTCCGGTGATGGAGGCTATCGGCCCGGACGAGGAACTGGCGGCCCTGAGCCTCGGCGCGAGCGGGCGGCAAATTTTCTGGCGCATCACGCTTCCCAACATCAAGTGGGGCCTGCTGTACGGCGTGATCCTGTGCAACGCCCGCGCGATGGGCGAGTTCGGCGCTGTGTACGTGGTGTCAGGGCGCATCGCCGGCGAGACCTGCACGATGCCGCTTCAGGTGGAGGTTCTGTTCCAGGACTTCAACAGCCCCGCGGCGTTCGCGCTGGCGTCGGTCCTGACGCTCCTCGCGGTGGTCACGCTGTTGCTGAAGGTGTGGGTTGAGGGGCGGGTGCGAGAACGAAAGACGGACGAGGGCGGGCCGAACGAGGACAAACCTCCGTCGTGAGACTCCGCTTGTAACAGGTCTCGATCGCCCGAACCCAGTCCTCTGACCTCCGGCTGCCATGTCCATTTCCGCTCAGAACGTGACCAAGCGGTTCGGGGACTTCGTCGCGCTCGACAACGTCAGCGTCGAGTGCCCGGCCGGTGAACTGGTGGCGCTGCTCGGGCCGTCCGGGTCCGGTAAGACGACCCTGTTGCGCGTCATCGCGGGCCTAGAGGTGCCCGACTCGGGGACGGTTCTGTTCCGCGACGACGACATTACCCGGCGCTCGGCCGGCGACCGCAACGTCGGGTTCGTGTTCCAGCACTACGCGCTGTTCCGGCACATGACCGTGTTCGAGAACGTGGCGTTCGGGCTGCGGGTGCGGAAGTGGCCGGAGCAGAAGGTGCGCGACCGGGTGCGTGAGTTGCTCCAGTTGGTGCGCCTCGAAGAGAAGGCCCAGCAGTACCCCGCCAACCTGTCCGGCGGACAGAAGCAGCGCATCGCCCTGATCCGGGCACTGGCCCCTGAGCCCAAGGTCCTTCTGCTTGATGAGCCGTTCGGGGCGCTCGACGCGAAGGTGCGCGCGGAACTACGCGACTGGCTCCGGCGGTTTCATGACGAGGTCGGCGTGACCAGCATATTCGTGACGCACGACCAGGAAGAGGCGTTCGATGTGTCCGACCGCGTGGTGGTGCTCAACCAGGGGCGCATCGAGCAGGAGGGGACGCCGATCGATGTGTTCGAGCACCCAAAGAACGAATTCGTAATGGATTTTCTTGGCAACGTGAACAAGTTGCCCGTTCGCGTGGAGGGCGGGCGGGCGCTGCTCGGGGAGACCGGTTCCGTCGAACTACCGGCCAAACTGTTCGGGTCCAGCGAAAACGGCCGGACCGATGCTTACATTCGCCCGCACGAACTCGACATTTCGCGGACCGCAGACGGCGGTAACTGCATGCTCGGCAAGGTTGTTCACGTCAACCCCGCGGGGTCGGTTGTTAAGGTGCGGCTGCTCGCTGAGGATTTCGGGCTGATGATTAACGTTGACATTACCCCAGAGCGGCACAAGACACTGGCTCTGAAACAGAACGAACTCGTTTACGTGACGCCGAAGTCAGCTCGCATCTTTGAAGGCGATTACTCGATCTAGTCAGTGATCATTCGCAGGTTTACGTGCAGCTTGCAGAATTAACTGCAAGCTGTTTCTGTTCTTACGCGCCAATCTCGTTAAATGTTATATTTCGCACTTGTTAAGTGATGAATTGGGGGATACAGTATTCCACACGACAACAGTGATATTTGATGTCGTGATTCGGAGACGAACCATGAACGAGGGCTTATTTGACCGCTATTTTCGTCTGCTCGCCGGTCAGTTGCCGGCCGCGGAATATGGCGTGATCGCCGACCAGACCGACGAGGCCGTTGAAGTCTCCGTCTCCGAAATGTCGGAGTGTCTTTGTTGACCTTCCGCATGTGATCTCCTCCCGAGCTTCAGCCCAGCCGACCGCCTTCAACTTGCCGTCAAGGAGTTTGCCTGTGTACCGGACCGAGACCGAGAGCCTCTCCCGCCGCGGTTTCACGCTGATCGAGTTGCTGGTGGTGATCGCGATCATCGCGATCCTGATCGGGCTCCTGCTGCCCGCCGTCCAGAAGGTGCGCGAGGCCGCCGCACGCATGAGCTGCTCGAACAACCTCAAGCAGGTCGGGCTGGCGCTTCACAACCACGAAAGCGCGACGGGCACGTTCCCGTCCAGCGTCCGTCCCGCCGGTAGCACCACTCTGCCGCGGGTGAGCTGGACCATTCCGGCGCTGGCGTACATCGAACAGGACAACTTGCGGAAGAACTACGACACCAACCAGACCTGGAGCACGACCACGAACCTGCCGGTCACGTCACAGAAGATCAAGGTGTTTCAGTGCCCGTCGGCGGCGAACGCCGAGCGCCTGGACGGGGACCCCCAGACGAGCGTGTGGAACATCGTGGCGGTGACGGATTACGCCGCGGTGACCGGTGTGGCGGCGTACGCGAACGCCCCGGGCGCGGGGCAGCCGGGCATCCTCCAGAAGAACTTCACAGTGAAAATCAACGGGGTGACGGACGGGCTTTCGAACACCATCACGGTGGTGGAGTCGGCCGGCCGGCCGCAGATCTTCCGCCTGGGTAAAGCGGTGGGGACAGTACCGACTCAGAAGGTGAACGGCGGCGGCTGGTGCCGGCCGGCGTCGGACATCGAGTTCGCTCCGGCGACCGCCGACGGCACCACGTACACCTCCGGCACGGTCGCGGTGGGTGTGACGAACGGGTTCGATTACCCGACGTACAACGGCGCGCCCTACGGAACCGAGGGCACGGGCCAGCCGTACTCGTTCCACACCGGTGGTGTGCAGGCGCTGTTCGGCGACGGCTCGGTGCGGTTCGTCCGCTCGTCGATCTCCGTCGCGACCTTCGCCGCGCTCTCGACCCGGTCTAACGGCGAAGTCCTCGCTAACGACTTCTGATTCCGCGAGACGCGTGGCTACTCGGTACCCGTTCGCTCCGCAATTGCGGAGCGAATTGTGTTTCGTACCAGTTCGAGTTTGTCCTCCCAGCGGAACTCGCGTGAGACCCGTGAGCGTCCGCTGTCACCGAGTCGGCGGCGCAACTCGACATCGGCTACGAGCCGGCTGAGTTGCGCCGCAAGCTCGTTTACGTCGCCGCACGCTGCGTGAAGCCCGTCGGTTCCGTCGCGGATAAGTTCCGCCGGGCCGCCGGCGCGGTACGCAAGGTTGGGCTTCGCGTTGGCCCAGGCTTCGAGCAGCACGAGCCCGAACGAATCCGAGCGGGACGGCAGCGCGAAGCAATCGATGCCAGCGAAGAAGTCGAGCTTTTGAGTTTCGCTTAGCCGCCCGAGCCGAGTTACGTGTGCCTTCGGCCCGAACGTGTCCCAGAACGCACGAAAGTTCGGCATCTCGGGTCCGGCGAGCACCACACGGAACTGGCTCCCACGCGCCCAGAGGCGTGCGGCGGCGCGGAGAAGGTCAACAGTTCCCTTCTCAGTGCTGTTGTTCGCCAGGTGTCCGACGATCACCTCCGTCGTCTCAACACCCCACCCCGCACGGGCGGTGGTGCGGTCGCCGCCGGTGCATTCGACCGGATCAACACCCAGCCCTTGAAGGATGACTCGACCTTCGGGAACGCCAAGGGCCACTGCTGCGTCACGCTCAGCGGCGGTCTGTACGAACACGCGGTCGGCCTGTTTGAGTAGCCAGCGAAGGTGCGGCTTCGTGTACTGGCGACGGGTCCGGTCGTGTGGGTCGTGCGGGTCGCCGAGGTGGAGGAAGGGCGTGAGCAGGAACGGCACCCCGCGCCGTCGCGCGAGACGTAACCCGCACGCGATCGGAAACGTATATGGGAACGCGGTGGCGTGAACCGCATCCAACGGGCCGTTGTAGTCGCCGGTGTCGCGCCACATTTGCGGGCACACCGGGTTGCAAGGGGCGGTCAGGCATTGCCAGCGACGGTGCGGAACCAACGAGAGGCCTTTTAGTAAGTACCGGCGCCCGGGGAAGTGAAGGGGAGGATAGCGGCGGAGACCGCGCCCCCCCGGCCCCCGCTCCCTGAAGCGAAGGGGGGAGAAAGACGCTTCAGAACCGGACGGCACATTGAGCACGCTGAGCGTGAACGGCGGAGCCTCCCCCCCTCGCTTCAGGGAGGGGGGGCCGGGGGGGCGCGGTCTTCCCCACATCTCGCTCAACTCGATCGCGGTGCTGGTCCACACGTCCACGCGGTCGCCCTGTGCAGCGAGGTACGCGCACAGCCGGGCCGTGTACGTCTCCGATCCGCCCAAAGCCGGCGGGAACCGTTGCACGAACTGCGCGAGGTGCAACTGCTGCTCGGCCGGGCGATTGGGGATTCCAGTGAATGGCGAATCCGGTACGATGGACATGTACGGCCCGTCACCGGCCGTTCCTCCCCGTTTCATGATGGCGCGCGACCAATGATTCGCATTTCGCAACTGGCCAACTCCGTCAAGCCGTCCGCCACGATAGCCGCGGGCACGAAGGCCCGTCAACTGAAGGCCGCCGGCATCAAAGTGTTCGACTTCAGCCTCGGGGAGCCGGACTTCAACACCCCGGAGCACATCTGCGCTGCCGCAGAGAAGGCCGCCGCCAGTGGCAACACGCACTACACCCCCACCGCCGGCACCGCCGAGGTGAAGGCCGCCATCTGCAAGTGGTACAAGTCGTTCCACGGTCTGGAGTGCGCGCCCGAAAACGTCATCGTCTCGAACGGCGCCAAGCACTCGATCCACAACGCCCTCGCCGCGACCGTCGGCCCGGGCGACGAGGTCATCATCCCGACGCCGTACTGGGTGAGCTACTCGGACCTCGTGAGCATGACCGGCGCGACCCCGGTGCTGGTCAATAGCACCCCCGAGAGCGGGTTCAAGATGTCGCCGGAGCAGTTGCGGGCGCACACCAGCCCGCGCACCCGGATGCTCATGTTGAATTCGCCGTGCAACCCGACGGGTACCGTCTACTCCCGCGCGGAACTCGAAGCGCTGGTGGACGCGCTGAGCAACACCGACGCCGCCATTCTCAGCGACGAGATCTACGAGCAACTCACCTACGGTGACGCCAAACCGACTTGCGTGGCGACCCTGCGGCCGTGGCTGAAGGACCGCACCATCACCATCAGCGGCGCGAGCAAGAGCTACGCCATGACGGGGTGGCGCATGGGCTGGGCCATCGCCCCGGCGGCGGTGGTGAAGGCGATGGACACGATCCAGAGCCAGGAGACGAGCTGCCCGTCCAGCGTCTCGCAGGCCGCCCTGGTTGCCGCGCTCACCGGGCCGCAGGAGTGCGTGGCGGAGATGCGGAAGGAGTTCGCCGCCCGACGGGAACTGACGCTCGGGCTCCTGAAGCAGATCCCCGACGTGAAACTCCCCGCCCCCGAGGGCGCGTTCTACGCGTTCTTCGACGTGTCAGCGTACTTCAAGAAGACGATCGGCGGCACGGCCGTTGCTGACTCGCTGTCGTTCTGCGCCGCGCTGCTGGAGCAAGCGCACGTGAACCTGGTGCCCGGCAGTGCGTTCGGCGCCGAAGGGTTCGTGCGGATGTCGTTCGCGACCAACCGCGAGACGATCGAGGCCGGCCTGACCAAGCTGAAGGAGTGGCTCGCGACCGCGAAGTAACGCCGCTCACCGCAACGGCACGACGGCAGGCGCGAGGGGCACGAAGAAGACGCGATCAGAGAGCGGGGGCGTTGGCTTCTCTCTCATGTTCTTTGTGCCCCTCGCGCCCGCCGTCGTGCCGTTATGGTGGGGTTCTCCCACGAAGTGCCGTCATGCCCATCCTCTACTTGACCGAAGCGGACGTTGGCCGGGTGCTCACGATGGAGCTAGCGCTCGACGCCGTGAGCGCGGCGTTCCGCAAGCTGGCGCTCGAAGAGGCGGTGAACAACCCGCGGCAGCGGTGCCAGACCGACCACGTGATGCTGCACGTGCTGCCGGCCGCCGCGAAGACGCTCGGCGCGCTCGGGTACAAGGCCTACACGGTGCCGAAGAGCGGCGAGGCGAAGTTCCACGTCACCCTGTTCGACCCGAAGCACGGCGGTATGGCTGCCGTCGTCGAAGCCGATCTGTTGGGCCAGTTCCGCACCGGCGCCGCCAGCGGGGTGGCGACCAAGAAGCTCGCGCGCGCGGACGCCAGCACCGTCGGACTGTTCGGCACCGGGAAACAAGCTCGCACGCAGTTGCTCGCGGTGTCCAAGGTGCGGGCGATCAGGAAGGCTCACGTGTACGGCCGCGACCCCGAACGCCGCAAGGCGTTCGCGGCCCAATTGGCACACGAAACCGGTGTGGAGGTGGTTCCGGTTGAGCGGCCCGAAGACGCCGCGAAGGGGCTGGACATTGTCATCACCGCGACGACATCACGCGAACCCGTTTTGCTAGGCGAGTGGGTGAGTGAAGGGCAGCACCTGAACGTGGTCGGCTCGAACTTCTTGGCCAAGACGGAGACCGACGTGGAAGTGTTCCGTCGCACACAAGTCGTGAGCGCGGACAGCAAGGAGCAGGCCAAGCTCGAGGCTGGTGACTTCGTGGAGCCGGTGAAAGCCGGGGTGCTTCAGTGGGCGGATGTGCTCGAGTTCGCGCCTCTCCTGGTTGGCCGTTATCCCGGCCGCGAGTCCCCGCAAGACGTCACACTGTTCAAGTCGCTGGGGCTGGGCATTCAGGACATTGCGCTAGCCGCGAAGGTGGTCGAGCTGGCGAAACAGCAGGGGCTCGGGCGAGAACTGCTGTAAAGACTGGAAACACAGAACAGTTTTGACAGGATTAACAGGGCCAAAAGGAATTCAAGACTGAACACAGTGGACTGTCGGTGCTGTTAATTCTGTCAAAAACTGCCTGGTGCTCGTGTCACTCTCCGGCGGCCTTCCCGTCCAGGCGCTTGTCGGCGGCGCCGGTTCGCACGCCCGTCTTGGGGTCGATCAGGATCGAGTGCGCGTCGCCCTGCCGGTGCTCGATCACCGAATGGCCCAGCGCCTTCAGCTTCGCGACCAGTTCCGGTTGCGTTTTCGCCCCCTCGAAGCGGGTGACGTCCGGCAGCCATTGGTGGTGGAACCGTGGCGCGCTCACAGCCTCGTCAACCGGCATGTCAAACGCCAGAACGTTCAGAACCACGCACAACACGGTGTTGATGATCGTTCGCCCGCCCGGACTGCCGGTAATAAGATAGGGCTTGCCGTCCTTCAGCACGATCACCGGCGTCATGGAAGACAGCATCCGCTTGCCCGGAGCGATCTGGTTGGGCTTGGTGCCGATCTCGCCTGCCGTGCCGGTGAACCCGGGCCGCGGGTTGAAGTCGGTCATCTCGTTGTTGAGGATGTACCCCGCGCCGCGCACCACCACCCGGTTCCCGTAGCTGTTCTCCAGGGTGTACGTGTTGCTAACCGCCAACCCGTCCTTGTCGATGACCGAGAAATGCGTGGTGCTGCCGCTCTCGGTGTTCAGCTTGATTTCAGGCGCAAGGGCCTCGCTCGGCGTGGCCTTCTTCGGGTCGATCTGTCGCGCCAGCGTCTTCGCGTAGTCTTTCGTCGTGAGTTCCGGCGGGATCTTGGTGAAGCCCGGGTCGCCGAGGTGCCGCGCGCGGTCAACGAAGGCCCGCTTCATCGTTTCGATCACAAGGTGCGACGTTTCCGGGGACCACCGGTCTTTGGTCTTCAGTTCAAGGGTTTCGAGGGTGTTGAGCATCTCCGCGAGCGCGACGCCGCCGGAGCTCGGCGGGGGAGGGCCGTAGACGTCGAACCCGCGATAATTGATGCGGACCGGCTCGCGCTCGTTGGCCGTGTACTTCGCCAGGTCGTCTTTCGTGATAAGCCCGCCCTCCGCCTTCATTTCCTTTTCGAGCAACTCGGCCAGCTCGCCGGTGTAGAACCCGTCCGCGCCCTTCTCGGCGATGATGCGCAGCGTGCGGCCCAGGTCCTTCAAAACGAGCCTGTCGCCTCCCTTCCACGTCTCGCCGCTCGGCTTGCCGTATGTGAACTTGAAGGCCGCGTTGGTCGTTTTCGGGTCTGCAAGAACGCGGTTCAGTCCGCCCGCGAGGGCCGTGTTAACGATGAAGCCCTTCTCGGCCAGTTCCGCCGCAGGCGCAACAACGGTTTTCCATTCGAGCTTGCCGTATTTCTTGTGTGCGAGAGCGAGTCCGCGAACGGTACCGGGCACGCCGGCGGCCTTGTGGTTGAGCCACGTCACCTTGCCATCCGCGAACAGATCGACCTTCGCCGCCGCTGGTGCCGTTTCACGATACTCGAAGCACGTCGGCGGTTTTCCGGGGGCCGCGACCATCATGAACCCGCCGCCGCCGATGTTGCCGGCCTCGGGCCACGTCACCGCCATCGCGAACGCGGTCGCAACGGCCGCATCGACCGCGTTACCGCCGGCCTTGAGTGCGGCGAGGCCGACCTCGGCGGCCGGCGGCGACACGCACACCACCACGCCGCCCTTCGAGGTGATTGTTTCGGCCTTGGGCTGGGCGTGGAGTGAGCCAGCCAGACAAAAGAGCAGTGCCAACAGCAGCATGGTGCGGAGCATAGTGTGGCGTCAGTGCGGAGGGTTTTACCGGATCGTCGGGCTTAACTTGTGGCGTAGACGGAAGCGCTTCCGTCACAAACGGGCTCACCCCGCACGCAACGCGACGGAGCTTTCGACCCCGAGGTTCTGGTAGATCTGGCGGGTCGCGTCGGACTTGTTCAGGGTGTAGAAGTGAATCCCGCGGACGCTGTTGTGCAGCAGGTCCGCGCACTGCTCGGTGGCCCAGCTAATTCCGACCCGGGCGACCGCCGCGTCGTCGGTGCAGCGGCTCACCGCTTTGAGCAACTTCGCCGGGATGCGGGCGCCGGCCGCGAGTTCCGCCATTCGGACCATGCCGGCCTTGGTGGTGACCGGCATGATACCCGCGATGATCGGCACCTTGATCCCGGCCAAATCGCACCGCTCACGGAAGTCGTACAGGTCGCGGTTGTCGAAGAACAACTGGGTGCAGATGTAGTCCGCGCCGGCGTCGATCTTACGCTTTAGGTGGTCCATCTCCTGGAGCCGGTTCGGGCACCCGGGGTGCCCTTCGGGGAACCCAGCTACACCCACACCGAACCCGCGGCCGTTCGGACCCGGGCGCGAGCGGATGAATTCCACCAGTTCGTTTGCGTACCGGAACGCGTCCTTCTCGCGGTCGTGGGCGCTGTTCTTGGGCGGATCACCGCCGAGCGCCAGGACGTTCTCGATGCCGCTCGCGGCGTACCGGTCGAGGATCGCGGTCATCTCGTCGCGGGAGTGGCACACGCATGTGAGGTGTGACACGGCGGTGAGGTTGGTTTCTCGCTCGATACGCACGACGAGGTCGTGGGTGCGGTCGCGTGTCGAGCCGCCGGCCCCATACGTGACGGACACGAACGACGGTTGCAGCGCCTGGAGCGCCGCGATGGTGGTAAACAGTTCCTCACCGGCCGCGTCAGTCTTCGGTGGGAAGAACTCGAAGCTGAAGGTGGTGCGGTGCTGGGCGAAGATGTCCTGAATGTGCATAGCGGCTACAAGCGTGGGGTCCGACCCGGAACGGTTTGTACATCGAAAGTGTATTCAAATTGCCGCGCCGCGATAGGCGAAGTTATGGCGCGCGCTTCGGGAACAGGACCGGGAGTGCCGGGACGGTCCCGGCGGTTAGGACGAGTTTGACCCCGGAAGCCGGCTCAGTCCCGCCCCCGGGCTTTGTGAGGCGCGGCTCGTAAGTCAGGCGGTCGAACTGTAAGACGCTTGTTGGGCCGGTGTCCCAAAGCAGCTTCAATTCTCGCACACCTGCGCGGACCGGCAGTTCCGCACGGAGCGAGTCCCCCGCTCGGTACGCCAGTTTCGTCGGCCCGTCCGGCACGAGCGGGTACACCGTCGTGGTGCCCCGCACCGTTCCCTTGCCGACCGCGAACTTCGCCGCCGACCCCTGCGCCCCGTGGGTCACAGTGATCGTGAATGGCCCGACGGCCTCGACGCGCTCGAAGGTGAGGTCGAGCGGAACCGCCAGCTCGAAGCCGTGCGGGTCCAGCTCGAACGTCTTTTTGTCGAGATCACGCAGGAACACGGCCAACTCGGCGACCGGGTCAGGGGCGTTCGGGTTTTGCAACTTCGCCAGGAGGTGCAGGAGCCGGCCCCAATCGCGGAACCGTGGCTCCGCGAGCGTAGCGCCCAATGCGCTCCAGCCGGTAAGGGTGTCCTCGACTCGCATCAGTCTTTGAGTGTGACGAATACCGTTTACGAACGACTTTTGCAGCAGAGCGGTGATTTCGCCGCGTACCGGGTCTGGAAACCGCCATGCTTCCCACTCGGTGTATTCGGCTGACTGTCGCGGGTAGGTTCGCGCGAGAGCGGCAAGTCGCTCTGCCGGGTCGGCGCCGCCCGACTCGGGCAGGATCAGCACCGCCGGCGGGCGGTCCGGAGCGCGTACCAACCCAAGTGCGTCGAGTAGGTCGCGCAGGTGAACGAGTAAGTCGCGGGTCTGCTCCCAGTATCGACGCGCCCGGTATACCTCGTCGAACTCGAGCGGCACCTGATAAGTAATCGCCTCGCCGCGCGGCTGCTTGAGTTCGGGTGAACCCGGAATCGGTTCGTGGGGAGGAAAAGGCGGTTGTGTGTCCCGTGCCAACAGCGCGTCCAGGTCACGGAGCCAGCCCGCGTCGAACGTGCGCTTCAGCGTCAGTTCCGTGCCCGCGCGGTCGCGATCACGAAACCGGTCCACGCACGCTTGCTGCGCCGCTTCGAGGGCGGCGCAGTCGCCGAGCCACTTGTCACGAAGCTGTGCCGCCGCAGTCTCTCCCCAGGAGTATTCGCCCGGTAGGGCGAGGGCGGTTTTGAGTGTTTCGCGGACCTGTCCCAAATCGGGTAGGCTCCGCGCCGACGCCGGCGCGGTCGCGCCGGCCAGCCGCGCGCGGTACGCGAGGTAGTCGTCGATCTCTTTTAGCCGGCTCTCGACGAACCCTCGCCGATCGTTCGAGAGCGAGCGGAACGCCCCATCGTTGGCGAACCGCCGTAACGTCTGGCGGTTGCGGTCGCGTTCTGTGTCGGACAGGCGCACCGCCGCCGGGGGTTCGTGTAGCTCGTAGTCGTCGATCCGCGCCGCGAGATCGGGCGCGCTACCCTGCGGAGGGAACAACGCGATCGACCCGAACGCCAGAACGAGTAAGCACAGCGCGGTTAGCGCGGCGCGCACGGTCCACCACAACCGGGCCTCGGACCGGCGGTGCCGCTCGTGGTGGGCCTTGGCGGCCGCAAAACAGTCGCGGAACAGTTCCGCCACCAGATAGGGCTCGTCCGCCGGCGTCGGCGCTTCGAGCAGCGGCGGGCGGCGTAGCGCGACCGCGGCCACCGTCAGGTCGATGCTCCCGAACGAGAGGAACGGGGCCGCCGGGGCGTCGCCGTGGTCGGCCTCTTTGAGGAACTCGTCGAACTCGGCCCAGGCGTAATCGACACGGTCCGCAACGCGGGCCTCCCACTCCCGGCGTGTGTCGCTCTTCTGAGCCAGCCGGTCGCACTGCGTGAGGACCAGGAACACCGGGAACCCGCCGACCGTCCGCGCGTCTGTTTTCGCCCGTTCGACGGTTGTGAGGAACGCGTCGAACGCCTTGAACGCTTCCGCCAGTTGTGGCCGGGTGCTGGCCGCATCGACGAGCAGCACGATGGCGTCGGTCTCGACCACCGCGCGGGCCAGTTCGCTGTCGGGGTGGCGCTGGGTGATCGGCTCGGAGTGTCGGATCAGGTCTTCGGCGGCTTTGCCGTCGCAGTCGTCGAGGATCACCGTGAGCGGGTCCGAAACGGCCCGCGTGCCGACCCGACAGGGGCGCAGCCGGACGGTAAAACTCGTCAGCTCGGCAGAGGTGGATTCGAGCGTGCCGCTGTAAGCGGCGTCGCGGATGAGCGGCAGTTCGGGTGAAGTGGGCACGACCTCCCCGCGGAGAGTTTCGCCCTGCACTTCGCCGGCGCGCATTAGCGCGCCGATCAGAGCGGATTTGCCCGCGCCGCGATGCCCAAACAGCAGCACACGGGGAGCATCGAGCGGTCGGGTGTCGGGGTGCGAGGCCACGCGCGTAACCTCCGTCCGTGGTGGCCGCGTTTCGGGTCGTAGGTTCGCGGCGTCGGTCGGGGCGTGGCCCCGACATCTCATGTTACTCAAACCTGTTCTGAATGCCCGCGTCTTGCACCCACGCGGTGAGCCGCTTCATTTCGGGATGGGTGGTAGACAACCTGTCCTTGGCGAACCGAAACACCAGTACCGGCGCGGGCTTGTCCTTCGGGCGCTCGGCGACAGCTTTCTTCAGTTCGTCGAGCGTCCGAGGTGTCGGGTCACCGTCGAATACGTAGAACTTGGTGTCGCTCACGTCGGCGCCGCTGAGGATCGAAACGCGCACGTCGCCCGGGGTGGGTTTCGGTTCGACCTTCGGCTCGATTTTCGGCGGCTCAGTTTTCTTATCGTCCTTCGGAGGTGGCGCGGGTTGTTGCTGCCGGTTCTGATCGTCCCCGGTGCTTTTCAGCTCGCCCCCGCCCCCACCGCCGAACAGTCCGCTGCCGCCGGACCCGAACACGATCAACGCCACGACGATCGCCGCCAGCACGCCGCACAGCAGTCCGCACAGGCTCTTGAGTTGCACCGGGGCCTTGTGCGCGAACACCCACCGGTCGAGCGCCCAAGCGATCAGCCGGCCGCCGACGTAACCGGCCAAGAAGCCGCCGCCGACGGCCAGCGCTTTGATGACGAACTCGGCCAGTTTGTTCGACGCCGCGGACGCGATGCCGTCGGCCAGGAGTGTGTCGAGCATGGGGACCTCGGGCGCGGCGCTACTGGAACTCGTGCGGCACGTCGCGGAACCAGTGGTGGATCTGATCTTCCTGCTTCTTCGTCGGGAACCCGCTCGGGTTCTGGGGGTACAGAATCAGGAAGAACACGTCCTTCACCCCACCGGACTTGCTCGCCAGCGTTTTCTGGTGGGCGATGAGTCGCTGAGCGTCTGCTTCGGTGCGAATCTCCTGCCGGTCGGGGTCGAAATAGTAAAGCGTGCCGTCCTTGCGGTCGGTATGCAGCACCCGGACCACCAGCCGGTCTGTGACACTCGCTTGCGAGGCCTTTTCCATGCGCAGCAGCCGATCGCGGGCCTCCGTCAGTTGCCGCTGGAGCTCGCGCACGTCCGCGGGAAGCGACTCTTTCGGTGGTGCGGCCTTCTCCTCCGGTACATCGGCCGCCGGGGTGCCGCTCACGAACGGCATCAGCAAGAAGATACCGAACAGCAGGATCAGCACGTCGATGAACGGCACAAAGAACCGCGTCACGGCGCGGCGGGGCGGCGCGATCACGACTTTCCCTCGCGCGGCTCAACAGGGACCGGCGTGCCCGCCAGCGAGCGGATCAGGTCCCGACCGATGGTGACCACCCACACCGGCAGTATGTTGATGAACGCCATGTACAGCCCGCCGCCGGTAGCGGTGATCGCGGGCGCGTATTTGCGGATGATCTCCTGCGGGGTCGGGTTGGCGCCGGGGGTGATCGAGTTAAAGGTTTGCAGGATCGCCGCGACGGTGCCGATTAGCCCCAGCAGCGGGAACCACTCCGCCGCCTGGCACAGGTTCCCGAGCCAGCGGTCGGCCCGCAGGTCGAAGTCCGTTTCCTGCCACCGCAGCGCGCGCCACGCGAACGCCGTTTGCACGGTGAAAAGGGTGAACCCGATGGCGATGATGATCCAGTCGATGGGGGACTCGGCGACTCGCGCGAGGTAGTCGCGGCGCGCGTCGGAGGGCACCGCCACAAACACCAGCGCCGCCGTCAGCACCGGGACCGCGGCGAACACCAACGGCAGCACCTGATGGATCCAGAGCCGGCGCACGGAACCTCCCTCGCAAACGGCCGATTCCGCCGGCCGTGAACACACTAACGGTGGTCACTAGGCCCGCCAGGATAAACGGGGGTGTGAAGACAAGGAACGTCTGTTTTTGCCCCCGTTTATCCTGGCAGGCCGGTCAAAAGCTTCCGGTTGCGCGCTACTTGGCTTCCGCAAGCCACGCGGGCATCTCGCGGAGTTTGCCGTCCCGCCCGACGCACGCGAGTGTCGTGAGCCCTTCTGCGATCAGGACCGCGTCCCGGAACACCTCGTACTTGTGCTCGAGCCGCACCGGCGAGGTACGGGTCACCGTGGTGCGGATCGTGAGCACGTCGTCGTAGTGCGCCGGGCTCTTGTACTTTACCTCGGCCTTCGCCACCACCAGAAAGAACCCTTGGTCTTCTAGTTCCTTATACGACTCCTGCCGCGCACGAAGCAGTTCCGTACGCGCCTGCTCGAAGTACACCAGGTAGTTCGCGTGGTGCAGCAGCCCCATGCGGTCGGTCTCCGCATAGCGCACGCGGATCTGAATTTCACCGGTCAGCATCTCGAACCTCACAAACGGCCCCGGCTGAGCGGGGGCGGGCGCTTACTTGATGAACCCGACGCGGTTCTTTCCCGGGGTCGGTCGGACGGGCGGCCAGCCGAGCTTCCAGTCGAGGTATAGTGGGAAGAACACGAACACCGCCTTGCCCAACATGAGTCGGTCGGGGACGGTCCCCCAGGAGCGGCTGTCGGAACTGGCCGCGCTGTTGTCGCCCATACAGAAGTAATGCCCGGGCTGCACGTAATAGATGTCGGCCTCGGTGTAATCGGGTGCCGGGTTGAACCGGCCCGCTTGCCCCTTCAGGCTGTTCGGCAGGGGGCTCAGGTCCGGCTCGGCGTCCTTGGAGTGCTGGCCACGGCTCCAGGTGTAGTAGATGTCGCGGTGCAGGGTGATGTGTCGCACCGTGGCCGCGCCTTTTGCACCGATCCCGGCGGGGGCCTCGACATCGTTGGCCCGCGTCCAGCCTTCCTTGTAGGTGTCGGCTTGGTCGTACTCGGTCTCCCGGAGCTGCGTGCGCTCGTAGTCGGCGGCGGCCCCGAAGTCGACCCGCTTCCCGTCCACCCACACCCACAGCCGTGCGTCCACGTTGGCGAACCGGAGCTTGTACGTCCCGTTGGCCACCGGGCACGGTCGGCTGCCCAACTCGGCGCTCTGCCCGCCCGAGCGCGAGAGCGCGACCTTGCCGTTGCCGAAGGTCGCGCGGAAACGGTCCGCACCGCGCGACAGTTCCAGCGCGACCTCGGCGCCGCTACCCAGTTCGGCCTCACACTCCAGAATCAGGTCTCCGACCCAGAGTTGCTCGTCGGACTCGGTGGGGCGGCTGACGTTGTAGCCGAGGAAGTTGTCGATGAGCCGGTCGGTGACTTTGGCCTTGTCGTCCCCGACCTCGCCCCGGAGGTGCCTCGCGTCGTCTTCGTCCACCCCGCGCCCGCGCTCCCCGACCTTCCACTCGGTGCGGGAGTGCCGGTACCGGAGCCAGTCCAGGTTGTCGCCCTTGTGGGCGAACGCGCGGGGGGTGCTTGGCGCGTCGGTGTTCCACGCCTCGGGCCGCTCCGGCGCGTGCCACCGCGGCCGGGCCAGTTGGGCGATGTCCTCCGGCTGCCGGTCGTTGTCCCACACGATACGGCGGTCGGCGAGTAACTGACCCTCCTCCTTACGCACCATCCGGAACCCGCCGTCAATACGGGCGGTGAACCCGGCGTTCCGTGACGCCTCGAAGAGCGTTACTGCCTGGGGGCTGTTGCGGTGCCGGAAGCGGGGCTGCCACCAGTCGGCTTCGGGCGCGTCCGGGATCGGGTACGACAGCGACGACGTGACGTACAGGTCGCCGCGGTGGATGGCCAAGGTCTCCCCTCCGGAGCCCATCATCCGCTTGATGTAGTTCTGGGCCGTCTGCTGCGTCTGCGGCGCCTCCGGGTACTTGAACACCACTACGTCGCCGCGTTCGGGTTCGCGGAGGTGGTAGAGCGGTTTCAGCACCAGCACCCGGTCACCGCTGTTGTTACGGGGCCACTCCGGGAGGTCATCGATCTGACCCCGGTGCCGGCAGTTTGGGCACACGTAATGCGTCAGCCGCACGAGCTTTCGGTTCTGGAGCGGGTTGTCCGGCGCGTCGCCCTCGACCTCGCTGTGCGAGTTGAGCGGGAACGTGTGGCCGCACTTCGGACAGGGTATGATCTTCTGATAGCCGTAAAGCGTTTCGGCCATCGACCCGGTGGGGATGACGAACGCCTCGGTGATGAACAGCTTCAGCAACAGGACCAGAACGACTACGAAGACGATCGTCTCGACGACCTCGCGGGCCGGATCGCGGTGCGCCTTCTTCTTCTCGTCTTCGGCGGTCTTGGCGGGATCGGCGGTCGCGGTTGCCATGCGGGCCTCGGTACGAGCAGAGCGGGCGTCGTTCGGTATTCGCCGGCGCGGGCGGTCGATTTCTGCGCGCCGTCCCGTGCGGCCGGGGAGTCCGTCAGTGCAGCCACCGGAGGCGGGACCAGTCGAGCGACTGGAACACGTGCTCACGCCCGCCGACCGACACCCGACTCAGCCGGAGCGGCTGGTGAATCAGAAATGGTTTACCGATGAACGCGTCCTCCGGCACGCCCGGGTTGGGCCATTTCCGGCTGTCCTCGGAACTCTGGGTGTTGTCCCCGAGTACGAAGTACTCGTGCCGGCCCAGCCGCGCCGGCCGGTTCCCGTGGTCGCGCTCGTCGGTGATCGTGTAGTGGATGTCACGACTCAGTTTCAGGTCGCGAACGATCACCTTACACCCCCGCGCGGCGATCCGGCGGACGGGGCGCGATTCGGGCGGTCGGGGCTTTCCGACGGGGGCCAGGTCTGCCGGGGGAACGACCACCCGCCCGTCGAGTGCGAGGGTCACGCGGCGGTCAACGAAGGCGAACTCGAGCCGGTGCTTGCTGCCGGGGGTGAGTGCGACCCCGCCTGCACTGCCCAATCCGCCGCTGCCCTCCTGAATGAGCCGCGCTTGGCCCGCCCCGCGGGCGCCAACGCCGAGTTCCGCCGTTACGACATCGGCCCCGTCGGAGAGCCGGCACTCGAACGCCGCTTCCCCGGGCGCGCCGACCGCGGCGACGACCTCGACCTCGCACGTGAGGTAAAAGTCGTGCGCCGCCGGTTCGCGGTCGCGGCGGATCGGGTAGCCGTTGTACGCGTTCCAGACGCGCACCGGTTCGGGGTCGCGGGTGTCCAGGTTCCAGTGCCGGTACCGCACCGCGGCGACCGCTTGCGGGCCGTCGGAAGCGTCGAGGACCAGCGCCCCGCCTTCGATGACGGGGCCGCTCGCCGCGTTGGCGCCGTGCGGGAGCCGCGGGTCGCCCGGTTCGACCAACCACCGCGCGCTCCACCCGTCGGGCTTGGGCGCGAAATTCATGTCGAACACCGGGACGAGGGTTTCCCGGAGCTCGGCCAAGTCTTTGCGCACCAGCACGTCGTTGGCGTATACGTCGCCGTCGCGGACGGTGATCACCTCACCGGGCAGCCCGACGAGCCGCTTGACGTAGGGCTTGCCGAACTCCGACGGCTTCGGGTTCGGGCACCGGAACACGACCATCTCCCAGCGGCGCGGCGCCCGCAGGTCGTAGACGTTCTTGTCCACCAGGAGCCGGTCGCCGCTCAGCTCGCGCGCCGCGGTCAGCGAGAGCGTCTGCTCGCAGTTCCAGCAGAGCACCTTGAGGAAGTGTTCAGTTTCGCTGCCCGAACTGGGACGCCCGACGCGCACCGTGGCGCCACACCGCGGGCAGAAGCCGTCGCGGTGGTGCCCGCTGAGCGCCGGCGACATGCTGCCGGTCGGCACGCCGAACGGCTCAAGCGCCGCGGTGCGGACGACGAGGAACAGTCCGACGAACCCGGCCATCACCACCAGCCCCGCGCGGAACGGGGACACGTTCTTGATGAGGGGCGGGAGGTGTTCGGTGTTCGGCTCGTTGTGCTCGGGTGCGGTTGCCGTTTCGTCGAGTTCGCCCGGTTTCGTGGCGGGGGTCGGCGTGTCGATCATTGGGAGCGCCGTTAGAGACTGCCGAACAGGTGAGCCACTCCCCGTCCGCCGAAGCACCAGACGCCAGACATCAGTCGTCCGATTCGAGCACCGCGAGGAACGCCTCTTGCGGCACCTCGACCTGCCCGATCTGCTTCATCCGCTTTTTCCCCTCCGCCTGCTTCGCCCACAGCTTGCGCTTGCGGGTGATGTCGCCGCCGTAGCACTTCGCGGTCACGTTCTTGCGCATCGCCGCGATGTTCTCGCGGGCCACCACGCGCGCCCCGATGGCCGCCTGCAGCGCGACCTCGAACAGGTGCCGGTCGATCTCCTCGCGGAGCTTCTTCAGCACCTGTCGGCCCCGGCGCTCGGCGGCCGTGCGGTGGACGATCACCGACAGCGCGTCCACCTTCTGCCCGTGGACGAGGATGTCGAGCTTCACGAGGTCCGCCGGGCGGAACCCGAGCACCTCGTAGTCCATCGTGCCGTACCCGTGCGTCACCGACTTCAGCTTGTCGTAGAGGTCGTAAATGACTTCCGCGAGCGGCATCTCGTACACGAGGATGACGCGCTGCTGGCTCAGGTACTCGGTGCGGACGAAGGTGCCGCGGCGCTCCGTACACATGCCCATCAGGTCGCCGATGTTCCCGGCCGGGATCAGGAAGCTGATGCGCACGATGGGCTCGCGGAACTCCTCGATCAGCCCCGCGTCGGGCACCTCCTGCGGCCCGTGGACAGTGATCACCTCGCCGTCCCGCTTCTTGATCTCGAACGTCACGTTCGGGGCGGTCTGCACCAGGTTCAGCTCGCTGTCGCGCTCCAGCCGCTGCTGGATGATCTCGCGGTGGAGCATCCCGAGGAACCCGCACCGGAAGCCGAACCCGAGCCCGTCCGACACCTCCGGCTGGAACGTGAAGGAGCTGTCGTTGAGCTTCAGCTTGCCGAGCGCCTCGCGCAGGTCCTCGAACTCGTTGTTGTTGACCGGGAACAGGCCCGAGTACACCATCGGCTTCGGCTCTTTGTACCCCGCCATCGGCTCGGCCGTGGGGGTGACCGCGTCCGTCACGGTGTCGCCGATGTTGACGTACTCGATGTTCTTGATGTTGGCGGTGAAGAACCCGACCTGCCCGGCGGACAGCTCGTCGACCTTGGTCGGCTCCGGGCGGAACTGCCCCATCTCCGTAATGACGTACTCGCGCCCGGTGCGCATGAGCCTGATGCGCTGTCCCGGCTTCAGCACGCCGTCCATCATGCGGATGTAAACGACCACCCCTTTGTACGTGTCGAAGTGGCTGTTGTAGATCAGCGCTTTCAGCGGCGCGGTCGGGGAACCCGCGGGCGGCGGGACGCGGTCGATCACAGCCGCGAGCAGGTCCTCGACGCCGACGCCGGTTTTCCCGCTGACGCGCATGACCTCGTCGGGGTCGACCATCAGCGCCTGTTCCATCTCGCCGATGACGAAGTCCGGGCGCGCGTGCGGAAGGTCGATCTTGTTCAGCGTCGGGATGATCTTCAGGTTCGCGTCGATCGCGAGGAACGCGTTCGCCACGGTCTGCGCCTGCACCCCTTGGAACGCATCGGCGAGCAGGATCGCCCCCTCGCACGCGGCGAGCGAGCGCGACACCTCGTAGTTGAAATCGACGTGCCCGGGAGTGTCGATCAGGTTCAGCTCGTACTTCGTGCCGTTCAGTTCGTAGTAGACCGTGACCGGGTGCATGCGGATGGTGATCCCGCGCTCCCGCTCTAGGTCCATACTGTCGAGGGTCTGGGCCTTAATGTCGCGCTCGGACACCGCCCCGGTTTTAAGCAGGAACTGGTCGGCCAGCGTGCTCTTGCCGTGGTCGATGTGTGCGATGATGCAGAAGTTGCGGATGATCGCGGTCGGCGTCGGCATTATTCTGCAGCGCTCGGGGCAAGGTGCGCGGTCCCGGCTCGGGCGGGGCCGCTCGGTGCGTACTCCCAATATCCTAGCAGCACCCGCCGGCACTGAATAGACAACTCGGGCCGCCCGTCTGCGCGCGTGGCGGGTAACATTCCAGAACGCCGTACCGCCCGCGGCCCACCGGGGACACTCTCATGCGCACGCTCGGTATCGTGGTTCTGCTGGCGCTCGCGGCTGTCACGGGGTGTCAGTCCGAGGACGCCGCTCCGGTCGATCTGACTGAGGCCACCACCGCGGAGATCGCCGCGGCGGTGAAACAACGCACGGGTAAGGTGGTGCTGGTGGACTTCTGGGCCACGTGGTGCGGGCCGTGCCGCGCCCGGTTCCCGCATCTCGTGGACACAAACGCCAAGTACGCCGACCGGGGGCTCGTGTGCGTGAGCGTGTGCCTCGATAAGGTCGGCGGGTGGGACAAGCTCGACTACAAACCGGCCCACGTGCAGAGCTTTCTTCGCTCCAAAAGAGCCACCTTTCCGAACTTCGTGGCCACTGACAAGACCGACGAGCGGCTCAAAGAGTGGTCCGGGCTGAACGGCGGGGTTCCGCACATGGCGCTGTTCGATAAGGCCGGGAAGCGCGTGTGGGACAGCGAACAGCGTGACCTGAGCGACGGCGAACTCGACACGCTCATCGAGCGCGAGCTGGCGAAGTAACCCGAACTCCGTTTTACAAGGAGCAGAGCATGTATCGAACCTGGATCTGCGCCGGCGTCCTGGCGGCAGCCGTACTCGGGGCGGGCGCGAACCGGGCCGCGGACGAACCCGACAAGAACGTGACCGTCACCGAGGCGAAGGTCGACGCGCTCGCGAAGGCCGTGGCCGATCAGAAGAAAGTGGTGCTGGTGGACTTCTGGGCCACGTGGTGCGGGCCGTGTGTGAAAAAGTTCCCGCACTTTGTCGACACGCACAAGAAGTACAAGGATAAGGGGCTGGTGTGCGTGAGCGTGAGCATGGACCCGAAGGGCAAGGACGACAAGTACGACAAAGACGCCGTGCTCAAGTTCCTGAAGGAGAAGGGCGCGGCGTTCCCCAACTTCGTGCTGCTGGGCTACCAAGCCGACGAGGAGCAGGTGAACAAGCGGTTCGGATTGGACGGCGGTATCCCGTTCCAGGTGCTGTTCGGCAAAGATGGTAAGCGGGTGTGGACGAGCGAAGAGAAAGAACTCACCGACGCAGAACTCGACAAGCTCATTGAAGCGGAACTGGCAAAGTGATTTTACGTTTCTGGTTCCGGGTCACGAGTTGCGACAGTCGTGACCCGGAGCCGGAGCGTGACTCACGACCCCGCCGGTGGCTGGATGGCGGAGCCGACGAAGGAGAAGGTGCTGTTGGCGTTGGAGCCGAGGGTGGTGATGGCGGCGATGCACACCACGACGATGAGTGCCAGCATCACGGCGTACTCGACGGCGGTGGGGCCGTCTTCGGCCTTCAGGAAGTTCACTAGGCTCTTGGTCAGGCTGCGCATCTTGTGCCCTTTCAACGTTGCCCAGTTTGGAGAGGGGTGAAACCGGTGCTCGGGGCACAATCGCTCCGACGCAAACGCCGGTTCCCGCGGTTCGAGACGAGCTGGGCCGACTCACCTTTCGCCTTGCGGGTTGACAACCGAAATTTAGAATGCTCGCCGTCGGACGCCGATCAGTTTTGCCGAATTGTGCGATAGTGTCGGGACATTCTGCCGAAAAAGCCGGCGCCGCGTTCGGCGAACGGGTGTGTTGTCGGCCCGAACGCTTAAAACGAGCCGACCCCCGTCACTTTCGTAACGGGGGTCGGCTCGTTTGAGCTCCGGCTCGGGCCACTTAGCTGGCGGCGGTGCCACCGGTCGTCGGCTTGATGGAGGAGCCGACGAAGGAGAAGGTGCTGTTGGCGTTGGAGCCGAGGGTGGTGATGGCGGCGATGCACACCACGACGATGAGTGCCAGCATCACGGCGTACTCGACGGCGGTGGGGCCGTCTTCGGCCTTCAGGAAGTTCACCAGGCTCTTGGTCAGGCTGCGCATCAGGCTCTCCTGTGGTTGGGGCGTCTCGCGCCCCGGGGTCGGAACTGAGAGGTCGCGTGTCGTGCGGGCACGGTGCCCGGACAGATGGTTCTTAGAATCGCGTTCGGGTCGTGCTGTGCAGTTCTTCGGTTTTTCGGCTTGTGCGGTCCAACGCCAGTCGGGTTTTCGGTCACCGCGGCGGGCTTAGCTGGCGGCGGTGCCACCGGTCGTCGGCTTGATGGAGGAGCCGACGAAGGAGAAGGTGCTGTTGGCGTTGGAGCCGAGGGTGGTGATGGCGGCGATGCACACCACGACGATGAGTGCCAGCATCACGGCGTACTCGACGGCGGTGGGGCCGTCTTCGGCCTTCAGGAAGTTCACCAGGCTCTTGGTCAGGCTGCGCATCAGGCTCTCCTGTGGTTGGGGCGTTTACTCGGCCGGGCCTCGCCGCTCCGCGGGCGAGAGACAGCCAACACCTAGTTCATGCGCACAAGCGGTGCAAACGATCGGCACGAGTTTTCCGGCACAATCCGAGATATTCGCGCGGGGCGGAAAACCCTTCGCCCCGCGTGGCCGGTGCGTGAGGGTTCCGGATAACAATTTGAAACGGTTGTGTCGGTCCGTCTCTCCTCTCCATTTGTGACGACTGTGAGGTTTCTGCGATGTCTGATGGTCCCACCCGTACCAGTCTCATCACCACCGGCGGCCAGGGCCGCGCGCCGAACCGCGCGATGCTCCGGGCGGTCGGGTTCAACGACGAGGACTTCGACAAGCCGGTGATCGGGGTCGCGTCGCTGTTCAGCGACATCACCCCGTGCAACGCGCACCTGGACCGGCTTGCGGAGAAGGGGCGCGAGGGGGTGCGCGCCGCCGGCGGCGTGCCCCAGACGTTCGGCGCGCCGACGGTGTCCGACGGGATCAGTATGGGGCACCGCGGGATGCGGTACTCGCTGGTGAGCCGCGAGGTGATCGCGGACGCTATCGAGACCGTGTGCGGGGCGATGAACCACGACGGGCTTGTCGCGTTCGGGGGGTGCGACAAGAACATGCCCGGGTGCGTCATGGCGATGGCCCGGCTCAACATCCCGAGCGTGTTCGTGTACGGCGGCAGCATTATGCCGGGCGTCGGGGCGCACGGCGAGGACCTCGATATCGTCTCGATTTTCGAGGCGGTTGGGCAGTTCCAGGCGGGCAAGATCGACCAGAAGGCGCTTCACAAGGTGGAGTGTGAGAGTTGTCCGGGGCACGGCTCGTGCGGCGGCATGTACACCGCCAACACGATGTCCAGCGCGATCGAAGCGATGGGTCTGTCGCTGCCCTACGGGGCGAGCAACCCGGCGGTGACCGCCGCGAAGGACCGCGAGTCGTTCCTGGCCGGCAAGGCGGTGCTGCGGTGCATCGAGAAGAACATCCGCCCGCGCGACATCATCACGCGAAAGAGTCTGGAGAACGCGTACACGTTCGTGCTGGCACTGGGCGGCAGCACGAACGCGGTGCTGCACCTGATGGCGATCGCCCGCGAGGCGGGCGTGGAGTGGACGCTCGAGGACTTCGACCGCATCAGCGCGAAGACGCCGCACCTCGCGGACCTGAAGCCGGGCGGCAAGTACGTGATGTTCGACCTGTACCGCGTGGGCGGCACGCCCGCGGTGCTGAAGGCGTTGCTGGACAACGGCTTCCTGCACGGCGATTGCATCACCGTGACCGGCCAGACGCTCGCGGAGAACCTTAAAGACGTGCCCAGCGTGTTCGAGAAGCCGCAGAAGGTGGTGAAGCGGTTCGAGGAGCCGCTCTTCAGTCACGGGATTCATGTGGTGCTGAAGGGCAACTTGGCTCCCGAAGGGGCGGTGGCGAAGGTGGCGGGCCTGAAGCAACGCAGCATCACCGGCCCGGCCAAGGTGTTCGACGGCGAGGAGGCGTGCTTCACCGCCATCCAGGCGCGGAAGATCGTCGCGGGCGATGTGGTCGTGATCCGCGGTGAGGGGCCGGTCGGCGGTCCCGGGATGCGCGAGATGCTGAGCATCACCGGCGCGCTGATGGGACAGGGACTGGGCGAGACGGTGGGGCTCATCACCGACGGCCGGTTTAGTGGTGGTACGCACGGGCTGGTGGTCGGACACGTCGCGCCCGAGGCCTGGGTGGGCGGCCCGATCGCACTCATCCAGGACGGCGACTCGATCACCATCGACGGTGACGCAAAGACCCTCACGCTCAACGTTTCCGACGCGGAACTGCAAGCGCGGAAGGGCCAGTGGAAGGCGCCCGCACTGCGCGTAACGGGCGGGGTGCTAGCTAAGTACGCGAAACTGGCGCGCTCCGCCAGCGAAGGCGCCGGAACCGGGTGATATGCCCCACTCGCTCGCGATCAACGAGTACGATGAAGGGAACCGGTTGCGCGGCACAGTTGTCCCGAACCCGACGTGGGAGCTTTTCCTCGACGTGTTCAGGGCAGCTCAAAGCCGCGCTCGACGGTTCGCCGGAATTTCCGTTGCAGCGGTGAACGGTGCTTCTCTCATGATCGACGGCTCCGACGGTCTCTTTTTTGTGTTTTACGAGCGGTTCGACGGTTTTCAGTTTCAGCCGCTTCCGGATCCATACCAATCGAACGCAGATGTGACGGTCGTGTGCGGCGGAGTGTTCACCACATTGCCACGCTCCTACCTACTCGACGAACAACGTTTGCTGCGGGTCGTCGACGACTTTTGGTACGATCGGCTGGACACTACTGAGGGTTGGGAGGCACTGTAACCCCACTTTACGGAACATTGAAAGGGGGCCGCGATGTCAGCCCCGATACAGTCCGGTTGGGAAAGGACGGTTCTCGCTGTGGAACAGGTCCGTGACCGGCTCCGCCGAGCTGTGGCCGCACTCGATGCTGCGGGCGTGCCCTATGCCGTTGTCGGGGGTAACGCCGTCGCCGAGTGGGTCGGGCGTGTGGATCAATCGGCCGTTCGCAACACCCGCGACGTGGACGTGCTTCTGCGTCGCACCGATTTTGATGTCGCGAAGGCGGCACTGGAAGCCGTCGGGTTCGTGTACCGACACGCGGCCAGTATCGACATGTTTCTCGACGGGCCGACCGCAATGGCTCGGGACGCGATCCATATTGTCTTCGCGGCCGAGAAGGTCCGCGCCGATCATATCACCCCGGCGCCAGACGTGGATGAGAGCGAACCGGGCGGCTCGTTCCGCGTTGCCGCGCTGACCGCGCTCGTGCGGATGAAGCTGAATGCCAACCGGCGAAAAGATCAGGTCCACCTTCTCGACTTCATCGAAGTCGGGCTGATCGACGCAACCTGGGTCAGTCGGTTTCCGCCCGAACTCGGGGCCAGGCTTCAGCACCTCCTCGACACGCCCGACGGCTGACTCGGGCGCGCCCGCGCGATACACTGGCCGGGACGTATCACCGGCCAGGAAGGACTTCACCATGTCGCGGTTCGCGCTCGGTTTGCCACCCCTTCTTGCTTTATCGCTCCTGGTTCCCATCGCACCAACTCGCGGCGAACCCGCGGCGCCTGCGCCCGAACAGCCGGTGGCGGCGCGCGGGGCAGACGCCACGTCCGACGCCGAACTCGTGAAGACCGCGCAAGGGATGTTCGCCGACCTCAAACTGGTCACCCTTGAGAACGGGTTGCGCGTTTACCTGCTCCCGGTGAAGGGGGCGCCGGTCGTGACGACGATGGTGGCGTACCGGGTCGGCGCCGCGGACGAGGAGAAGGACCAGACCGGGTTGTCGCACTACCTCGAACACCTGCTGTTCAAGGGTACCGCGAAACTGGTCCCGGGCGACATCGACCGCGCCACCCAGCGCAGCGGCGGGCGCAACAACGCGTACACGTCCGAGGACATGACGGTCTACCACTTCGATTTCGCCGCCGACCGGTGGGAGATCGCGCTGGAGATCGAAGCCGACCGAATGCGCAACACGCTCATCGACGCCAAACACGAGTTCGAGCAGGAGAAGGGCGCGGTCGTCTCGGAACTGGAGGGCGGCGAGGACAACCCGTGGGACCTGGAGTACAAGGCGATCCTGCCGCTCCTGTGGCCCAAGGAGTCGCCGTACTCCCACCCCGTCATCGGGCAGCGCGAGCACGTGCGCGGGGCCACCGCGGAGGTCATCAAGCGGCACTACGACAAGTGGTACCACCCGAACAACGCGTCCCTGATCGTCGCCGGCGGGTTCGACCCCGACGCGGCCCTAGAGAAGATCAAAAAGCTGTTCGGGCCGATCGCCAAGAGCGAACTGCCGCCCCGCAAGAAGGCGACCTTCCACCCCGAGCGTAAGGAACCGGTTCGTAAGGAATTCGAGTCGAAGTTCGATGTGCCGCGCATGATGGTCGGGTTCAACACGGTTCAGGTCGGCACACCCGAAGACCCGGTTCTGGATGTGGTGCAGGAGATCCTTGCAGGCGGCAAGACCTCGCGCTTGTATCGGAAAATGGTTGAGGACGAGCGGATCGCGTCCGAGGTGAGTGCGGGCAACTACGCCGGCCGCTACCCGGGCTGGTTCGCGGTCAACGTCGAGTTGCTCCAGGGTAAAGACCGCAAGAAGGCCGAAGAACTCACGTTCGCGGAGCTTGACAAGCTTACGGCTGAGCCGGTGAGCGATGCGGAACTGAACCGCGCCCGGCGCAAGATTCTGGCTTCGTTCATCTTCGCACGCGAGAGCGTTCACAGCCTGTGTGACGCGGTCGCACGGACCAGCACCTACCCCGGCGGTGAGGACGTGGCGAAGTTCTTCAAGAACTACCTCGACCGCGTGGCGAAGGTCACGAAAGAGGACATCCAGAAGGTCGCAAAGCAGTACCTCGTGCGAAACACGTCGGCGATCGTCTGGAGCGTGCCGGCGGCCCCGCCTCAGAAAAGTGGAATGCGGAACCTGGAATTCGGAACAAAGACCGAACAGGCGCGCGCCCTTCCGCGGGCGGCTTCGCACGCCGCGTTTCGCGCGTCGCACGCCGCACCGAAGTCGGCAGAGGCCGGTACGAGCGGGTTCTCGCTGAACGCCGCCAAGAAGGTCGTTCTTCCGAACGGCCTCACCGTCGTTCTGCTCGAAGATCACCGGCTGCCGGTCGTTGTTGCGGCGGCGGAAGTTGCAGACGTGCGGCTGCGCGAACCGCTGGAGAAGCTCGGTGTCGCCACGCTGATGGGCAACCTGCTCGAAGAGGGCACCGCGAGGCACACCGGCAAGGAGATTTCGGCCCTCATTGAGGGCACCGGTGGGAGCCTCTCGCTTTCGTCGAGCGGCGGTACGTTGAAGGTACTCACTCCGGATACCGACCTGGGGTTGGGGTTACTGTTCGAGTGCCTCCAGGCGCCGATCTTCCCGGAGGGCGCGCTCGAGCGGATGCGTGAGCAGCAACTCTCCTCAATCGCCGACGCCGAAACCCAGCCGCGCACGCGGGCGGGTCGGCTTTTCAACGCTACGGTTTACGGAAACCACCCGAGCGGCCGGCCGGCTCTCGGGAAGAAGGAAATCGTCGAGAAGCTCACCGCCGCCGATGTGAAGGCGTTCCACAAACTCGCGTTCGCACCCAACTTCACGACCGTGGCCGTTGTCGGGGACTTCAAGACGGAGGAGATGGTCAAGAAGCTCGATGCGCTCACGAGTTCTTGGAAAAAGTCGGAACTGAGTCAGCCGGAGGTGGCGCCCCCGCCGGAGCCGAAGAGTGGCGAACAGATCGTGTCCGACAAGAACGCGTCACAGGTTCACGTCTACATCGGGCGGCTCGGGATCACGCGCGATCACCCTGACTATTACAAGCTGCTCGTGATGGACAACGTGCTCGGCACCGGGCCGGGGTTCACCGACCGGCTGTCGTCGAACCTCCGTGACCGGCTCGGCCTGGCCTACACCGTCAACGCGACCATCACGACCACGGCCGGGAAGCAGCCGGGCACGTTCACCGGGTTCGTGGGGACGTTCCCGAACAAGTTCCTGGACGTGAAGTTCGGGTTCTTCAAGGAGGTGAACAAGCTCCGCGACGAGGTCCCGACCAATCAAGAGGTCGAAGACGCGAAGAAGTACCTGCTCGGCAGCCTGCCCTTCAAGTTCACAACGCTGACGGGTGTCGCGGGCGAACTGCTCGCCGCAGAACGGTACGGACTGGGCTTCGACTACCTGGAGAAGTACCGCAAGGAGGTGGCGGCGGTCACCCCGGCGGACGTGCAAGCGATGGCGAAAAAGCACCTCGACCCGAAGACGCTGGTGCTGGTGGCCGTTGGCGCAATCGACAAGGACGGTAAGCCGCTGGAGAAAGAGAAGAAGTAACCGCGCGCCTGATCGGCGCTTCGCACCATTGCCACAAACGGTTCTCCTCCGGTGATGCGGGCGCCGGCCCCGTGCTCCCTCGGAGGAGAACCGTTTGTGTTCCGTTCGCGTACAATGTTTAACGACTCGAAGTTTCCGCGGAGCCGCGACACATGAGTTCGGGAGCCACCCCACCCCCCGCGTCCGGCGGGCTGAAGTCGGCGCTAAAGGTCGCCGTGCCGCTCGTCGCGCTCATGGCGGTGATCTTCGGCGCGACCCTGTTCTCGATGTACACCCCGAAACCGCAAGAAGAGACGAAGAGCGGCGGAGATGGCGCCGCGGCGAGCAACTCCGAGCCGCCTCTACGCTTCTTCAACAGCGAGCGCACGTGGGACCCGCCGTCGTCCGAACTAAAGTACCGGCACCTCCCGAACTTGGCCCCGTCGGCAATCAAAGGGGACGATTATTCCCTTCAAGACCGGGTGTTCGCGGGGTTCTATGAGCCGAGTTCGGAGACCCTGCGCCGGGCCGCGTTCTGGTTCGAGAACCGCAACCCCAACCCGGTTCTTTTACAGTTGAAGGGGATCAGTTGCACGGCGTGCAGCGGCGGCCGGTTGGCCGCGATCCCGCCCGAAGTGACGAAAACGTACCTCCAGCGCACCGCTCTGGCGTCACTGCCGATCGGCACGTTCAACGCGTTCGGGGTCGGGTTGCTCGAGCCGGCAGTGGAGTTCGACAAGCTGGAATGGACGACACACAAGTACCGCGACGATCCGAACGCGACTTACAAAGTGCCCGCGGCGCCGGCGAACCCGGACAAGTGGACCGCGCAGTGGGGGATTCTCGAACTCACGTTCACGGTATCGAAGGACCCGAAGGTGCCGCTGTCGGCTCAGTTCGCGACCAAAGTCGAGGGCACCAACCAGGTTGGCGCGCACCTGTTCGGGATCATGTTCGCCGCGTCCGAGGCTTGTGCGGTCTCCCGCTCGACGATCGATGTCGGGGAGATTAACCAACTCACCGGCGACCGCGAGTACACGTTCGTGCTGTACTCGGCGACACGCGGTCCCAAGTCCGAGTTCGACGACCTCCTGCCGCCGGTGTGTACCGTGCAGGCCACCCCGGGCACCGACGCCGGGCCGTTCGTCGCTGTGACGAAAGTGGTCCGCGTTCCGGACGCGGATCTGTTCGAAGTGGTGCAGGAGACCGCGAAGGCGGGACAGTTGACGAAAGTGAAGGCCGCCTACCGGGTGACCGTGGCGGTGCGCCCGCAGGTCAACGGGGCTCGCATCCCGCTCGGCGCGCTGGACCGCACGATCTACATCAGTTCGGGCAGCGCCACCGCGGCCGTGAAAGTGAACGCGATGGTGAAGGGGGCGGTGTGGCTCGCGAACGGGAAAACCGAGATCGAGGTGCCGACGTTCAAGGGCCGCATGGGCACGGTCCACGTGCCAGAACTGGTCACCGAGTCCACCGCGGTGGAACTGACCGTGGTCGAAGACGAGAGCCGGCCGCGGGGGTTCAAGTACCAACTGACGCCGAAGGCCGATCGCGGCGGGCAGGGGTACTACGACTTGAGGATCACTATCCCGCCGTCGGCACAGTTCGGCGCGTTCCGGGACGCGGTGGTGGTACTCGAAGCGAAGCCCAAAAAGCCCGCCGGTGCCTCCCCGGACGCAACCGCTCCACAGGGGCAGCGGATTCGTATTCCGGTTCGCGGCTTTGGGGAACAAGGCTGATTTTGACGATTGCGCCGCTTCCGCGTACTGTTTCCGCTTGCCCAGATCGTGCGACCCGACCGCCGGCGCGCCCTCGGAGGCGCGCCGGCTCCTCGGTCCCTCCTCTCGCCGCCCGCTCTTTGCCGACATTCGGATGGGAGTGACTCCCGCCCCGTTCAGGAGGACGACCCGCGATGTCCGATCCGATCCCGCGTCTGAACGCCCGCGCGACCGTGTCGCGCCTGTTCGCGCTCCTCGGCTTCGGTGCCGTGCTCGCCGCACTGGCCTCCGGAACGGCGGCCGATCCGCCGGGAGCGGTGCCGAAAGAAACGCTTGTTGACGGGAAGCCGCTGTTCGCGGACTGGCCCAAGGACCAGAAGCCGGACGCGGCGCTGGTGCTGACCGGCCAGACGTTCGGGTACCTCCAGCCGTGCGGGTGCAGCCGCCCGCAGACCGGGGGACTGGAGCGCCGCGCGTACTTCATCGACCAACTCAAGAAAAAGGGCTGGCCGGTCGCCGGGGTGGACCTCGGCGACCTGTACCCGGAAAAGGTGGCGGTCCGCGAGCAAGGCACGCTCAAGTACGTCGCCGCGATGAACGCGCTACGCGAGATGGGGTACATTGCGGTCGGGGTTGGCGAAACGGAACTCAAAGGCGGGCTGGATGAGTTGCTCGGCAACTATATTGTGCAAAAGGAACAGCCCCCGTTCACGCTTGCTGGTAACATCGTTGGGCCGGGGGTGGACGCTACCGGAAAGCCAGTTCTGTTCCCGCGTGAACAGCGTTTCCGGCCGGGAGCAGGTAAGCGTCCGATTGTCGAGCTGACCGAGGTGGCCGATGTCGGCGGCGTCCCGGTCGGGGTAGCGGGGGTCGTCGGTAACCCGCTGGCGGTTCTGGCCCGAGAAAAGAAGTTCGACACATCGATCGACTTTGCTAAACCGCAAGACGCGCTGGTTGCTGCCCGCGACGCGCTCGCGAAGCATCCCAAAAAGCCGCGGCTGAATGTCCTGATTTACCAGGGAAGTATGGCCGATGCCCAGAACGTCGCCAAAAATTTCCCTGAGTTCAACGTGATCCTCTGCCAGGCGAGTGACGCGCTTCCGCCGCTGAAACCGAATTACGTGAACACGACTGCCGGCACGACCGCGATCGTCGAAGTCGGACACAAGGGGCAGCACGTCGGCGTCGTGGGAGCGTTCAAGAAACCGGGCGGCGGGTTCGAACTGAGGTACCAGCTCGTTCCCCTGGGCGAGGAGTTCAACCAGCCCGGCACGGACGCGGAGGCCCTCCAGAAGAACAAGGCCCTTCAGTCGCTCCAGTGGTACGCGGAGCGCGTCAAGAAGGACATCGTGCTCGGCAAGGATTACCCACGGACCCTCCACGCTGCACAGATCCACGCGGCGGAACTGAAGCCGAAGGGGGTGTCTCTACGGTACGTGGGGGCCGAGGCGTGCAAAGCCTGTCACCAAGCCGAGTACAAGAAGTGGGCGGATGTGGACCCGGATGAGAAGTCGCTGGCCCACAGCCATGCGATGAAGTCACTGGAGAAATACGCCCATCGCCCGAACCTGCGCCAGTTCGATGGCGAGTGCGTGAAGTGCCACACGGTCGGGTTCAATCACAGCACCGGGTACGAGGACGAAAAGAAGACGCCACAACTCAAGAACGTGGGGTGCGAGAACTGTCACGGCCCGGGCAGCGGGCACGTCGCCGATCCCAAGAACAAACAACTGACCGAGCTGCTTTCTCAGTGGAAACAGGGCCTTGCACCGGCACCAGGACAGAACGCCATTCGGCTGCCCGATAAGGCGTTCATGGAGAAAATGGCTAAGCTCGGGCCGGAGGAGCGTGGGAAGATGGCGCAGCCGCCGGCGACGCAACTGTTGATTAACCGCGTGAGTGCGATGTGCATGGAGTGCCACGACCACGACGCCGACCCGCACTTCGACATCTATAAGAATTGGGCGAAGATCGGCCACAGCGGGCTAGCCCCTCCGGGCGGTTGGCCGGCAGTAGCGCCAAAACCGTAATGTTTTGACTGGCGGGTGTTAATTGATCTGTGAGCCCGATGACGTTCGCCGCGTCTCCGGGCTCACTCGCTTGTCTGGGTTTGGACCATCGAGTGTTTCACGTCGCGGTGACCCCGCGACGTGACGTTACCGACTCCCGCGTCGTTGTGGTGTGTGGGTAGGTTTGACTTGTTCAACGGACCGTTCTAGTGCTGAGTCCAAGCTAAATTTTCGTCTTGCT
>NZ_JAXBLV010000191.1:0-63612 GCF_034097035.1 Gemmata algarum | reverse complement strand
CCCCCCCCCCCCCCCCGCGCGGGCGGGCCGCCCCCCCCCCCCCCCCCCCCCCCCCCGCCCGATGCGTCAAAAGTAGGAACGCCGGCCCCACTCACTTGGGCGGCATGGTGCCCGGAACGACCGCGCCCGGCATTAGGGTCGGGCCGGTCGGAACGACGTACGCGCCCGGGTGACCGTACTGTGAGCCGTGGTAGTAGCCCGGCTGACCGTAGTAATTCGGCTGGCCGTAGTAGCTCGGCTGACCGTGGTAGTAACTGGGAGCCCCGCCACACGGGTCACACGCCGGTGCGGCGTAGGTCACCACTGCCGCGGCTTTTTTCTTACGCTTGCAGCAGGCCGACGCGTCGGCGGTGAGAGAGACGACCGACGCCAGGGTCAGGGCGAACAGTGCGAGAGCGCGCATCAAAAGCACCTCAGAGAGTCGAGCGGCCGACGTGGCCGCGCTGCCCCCGCAGTATGCAACCGTCGCGCCTGTTTCGCCCACCGGCGCACATTGCCCAAATTCCCCACATCAGCCTCTTCACGGATTTCACTGGTCGTCATCTCGTGGGCAAAAGGGGCCGCAGCGCCACTCACATGGCCAAAGTGTGTGTGCCGTCGGCGGGCAGTACGAAATGCCTCTTACGACCGCTCTGGAGGCTCACCGAGGCCTGTTCTCGGCTGCGTGACAATTCCGTTCTCGCCCTGGGGCACGTTCGTGCCGACAAGGATGCGAAACGGGAGCGGGAGCGGCTCCGAAGCCACTGACAAATGGCGACCGTAACGAAAGGTTGGAGCCAGTCCGGGCGGGCGAACGGAAAAACCGCTTGTGGACGTTCACTGGTGGCAAGCTGATTCCACAATACAACAGCGGCGGCGTTGCAGCGGTGAAACTCGCCCCTCCCGAAAGCCCGCGGCGATTGACCTCACGGACAAAAACAGCAACTGAAGGCATTTACAAGTTCGACGGCGCGGACAAGTTGGTGATGTGTTGTCGCGATGATAACAAGCGGTCAACGGAGTTTGCGGCGGGGCCGAAATTGGGGACGATCCTGTTCGTGCCGGAGCGGGTGAGGCTCCCAAGGTGAGTTTCGGATGGCATCCCGTTTGCCTTACATGCACTACTGGCGCGACGACTCGAATACACACTGCGTCTCGACCACGTTCAGCGATTTCAGCTACAGTTTCTATTGACTCGTGCGCCCCAGCACGTCGAGTGCGGGACGCGCCGGTACCGAATACGAACCTCGGCGATGGTCGCGGGCTCACCGGCGACACCTGCCCACTCGTCAATCGATTGGTCTATCCAGCCGTACAACGACTCAGGGCACCACCGTCCCGCGCGGCCTTACAGGTGCGTCTTGCGACACGAGCCTCAACACGGCTCTACCAATCAGTGATGATTTCTCCTCCTGCCGGCGTCACCGCACCCCAAAAAACCGTTGGATCAATGGATGGCCGGATCAGGCGCCCACTCCCGTCGCCCAGAGCGACGAGAAGGCCATCCGTGAAAAACGATTGGAGCACGCGAAAATTACAATCTACTGGCAAAGGCCGGACCTGGAACGTCACCCCCGGCGTCGTACCAGTGCTGATGGGCGGTGCCCCCCGCGTCAGCGGCAGGACATCGTTGTAACCATCATCTGCGAAGGTGGCGCGGCGGGTGTGAGGAGGGTCGCAAGGAATCCGTCGGTTGGTGCCATACTCGAAGCACGACGGACCGAGCAGCGACCAAGAGCACGCGGCCGGGCCGCACTTGGCGTAGTGCTGAGAGAAAGCGATGGTTGAGGACGTGCCGTCCGCGAAGGTCGTATCGAGTGACGCTCCGGCGCGAAACACGACGGCGTTGGAGACGTAACTGCAATCCGCGTGACTCGTTTCGGGAACCGGTGTCGCGAAGGTCGGGTCGTAGCGACTTTGGAGGAATCGCGGGTGGTTGTAGCTCTCGCTCGTGCTGGTCGAAATCTCCAGGTAATTTCCAAGCGAGTCGAACAGCGACAACCCGAGCGACGGCTCAACGTACTCGACGTTGGGCAGTTTCCCCTGATGGTCCGCGGCGAAGGCGTGTGCCGCGAGGCCGATTTGGCGGATCTTATTTAACTCCTCGGTTCGGGCGGCAGCGGCCCGAACCCGTTGGATCGCGGGAAGGAGTAACCCGATGAGGACGGCGAGGACCGCCAGCGCGACGAGGACTTCGATGAGAGAAAACCCGCTCCGACGGCGATCCATTGTCGACCTCCTCTTCGATCCTACCGCGTCCACAGACGATTCACTCGCCCGGCAGAACCTCACACGCTGTGAACTTTCACAGGACGAACTGAACAGAAATAGAAATCACGGAATCGTGCAACCGTTGAACGGCACGGGGAAACTCGTTGCGTCGAGCGGCCCAGTGGTAGCAATGACTTGTGCATTGTTCGGAGTGTTGTCGAACACGATTCCTTCGGCGATGGAGATTACGGTCCCCGATGCAATTCCGGTACGGTTCCAGCTATGCGTCCCTTGTGGCAGAATTGGGTTCTGTTGGGTTGCCATCAAAGTCGGCTGATCGACGAGCTTCGCCTTCTTCGCCGTCCAGAGGTTAACGGTTAGCGAGCCGATGTTGTTGCCACAGTTCGCCCAAGTCAGGCCAACCGTGTACGATCCTTTATTGGCGCCCGGCGATGGGAGGGGGTTGAAACTGACGCCCGCCACCGCCGCTGCCCCACTGGCATTGGAACTGCAATAGACGCAGCCGAGGCACAGGAGGACCATCATCGCTAAACGGAATCGAAACTGTCTGCGCAACACGGTGTCATTATCCTAAATAACGCCATTTGGATACGATCTCTCCTCGCATCCGTAGATGATTTTATCATCCACCGTAATTTTCCACCAGTGCAATCATAGCTTTTGGCGTTTGGCTGCGAATTAGGCCGTTCACCGCAGCATGCTCGGCGGAAAATCGCCCCCAGCCCCAGCACGCGACAAGCCGATACACATCTTTGGAGAGCTGGCCACTAGTCGGCCGGCATTAGCTGAGACGTTTCAAATACGCTCAACGCTTCTCGCGTGGTGCCTTTTGAGATATATTTCCCTTTGACCTTGCTCACGCCGCCCGTCGGGTGTGTCCTTTGAGTGTAGTTGGGGCCGACAACCGCCAGCCTCCGAGTTGTTTTTCCAGAAGCACAGTAACGTCCCGCAGAAAATCAGGTTGGCACCCACACCCGAAACAGCGCCTTGCCCACCCTCGCATAACCGATACAATACTCCATCCTGCGTAGAAATCAGGTTCCGGGGAGGATAAGAGAATGGCACACAAGAAGGGTCAGGGTTCAGTTCGTAACGGTCGCGACTCGCTGCCGAAGCGCCGCGGGCTGAAGGCCTACGGCGGGCAGGCGGTGACGGTGGGGAGCATCATCGTGACGCAGTGCGGCACGAAGTTCCACCCGGGCCGGTTCGTGCGGATCGCGAAGGACTGTAGCATCTTCTCGCTGGTGGAAGGCAAAGTGTACTTCGACCAGGGCGGCCGTCGCATCAACGTGCTGCCGAACGACCCGACCTCGACCGCCATCTGCTGAGTTGGCGAACGGGCTCACACGAAGCCGCGCGACTCGTCGCGCGGCTTTTTTTATTGTGCGGCGTCACGTCGGGCCGAGATCGTGCATGGGCGTCGGTCCGCGTGGCTCGCCACAACGCGGCCGGGTTCCAATCGGCCCCTCGGGCGGCCGGCCCCTCTCAATCGTCGAGGTCCCAAACCACGATCTGCCCGGTGTCGCCGCCCGCGGCGCACCGCAACCCGTCCGGGGCGAAGCAGACGGTACGTAACCGTCCGATGTCCCACTCGTAGCGCCGCCGCGGTTCCCAGGCGGTCACGTCCCAGAGCGTCGCGGCGGTGTCGTTGCTGGTCGTTGCCAGTTGAGCGCCGTCGCGCGAGAACGCGACCGAGGTGAAGTGCTTGAGCGTCGAGTTGAGCCGCTTCACCGGTTCGGATTCGGGCCGCGCCGTGTCGACCACGAACAGCGCCCGCTCGCGGAGCAGAACCGCGACGCCCTGCGGGCTGACGGCGCCCTCGCGGGCGTAGGTCGGCAACTGGCCCACCCAGTCCGCCAGGACCTCGCCGGTGGCGAGGTCGAACACCTCGATCCCCGTCCGCGACACGTTCTGCACGGAGCGGTCGAGCGAGCGGACCCGCGCCAGCCGCGTCGCGTCGGGCGCGAACAGCAGCGCCCGGTACCCGTGCCACTCGAGGTGCGGGTTGAACGTGCGGTCGTGGTGCCACAGCTCCGTCCACCCGCTCACGGTCGGCCGCAGCGCGCGGAACCGCTGCACTCCCGTCGCCTGGTCGCGCGCCACGGAGACGACGGTCCAGCCGTCGGGCGCGGGGTGGGTGTGGCTCGCGGTCAGCGCCGGCCCGTCGGTCCGCGCGCCGGTTCGCGCGTCGAACCACAGGAGCCCGCTGTAGTAGATGGCGGTAACGGCCCCGCCGTCGGGCACGAACGTGAAGGTGCGCCCGAGCGGGCCGTTGTCCACCGTCCACAGCGGGTCCGGGCTGCCGCCCACGTCCCACATGTGGAACGCGCGGTCGTCGCCGGCGCCGAGCAGGGAGCCGTCCGGCGAGAACCCGATCCGCAGCGGCCAGCGGCCCAGTCCGCGAAAGATTTGCATGGCTCAGTACGCGCGGGCGAACACGACCTTGCGCGCGCTGGGCTTGCCCGTGAAGATGCACGTCCCGGACTCCTGCGGCCCGTCGAACGGCAGGCACCGGATGGTGGCCTTGTACTCGGCCTGCACGCGGTCCTCGGTCTCGCGGGTGCCGTCCCAGTGCGCCAGCACGAACTTCAGCCCGCCGGCCGCCCCGCCCTCGTCTTTCTCGATTGGGAACAGCGACTTGAACTCGTCGAGCGTGTTCGCGGTGACGAGGTTGGCGTCGCGGTAGGCCTTGGCCCGCGCGTACAGGCTCGCCTGGATGTCCCGGAGCAGCTTGCTGACGTGCTCCGCGGCCCCGGTGAGCGGGACGCCGAACTGCTTGCCCTCTTTCCCGGGCACGTCCCGCCGCGCGACCGCGCACGCGCCCTTCTCAATGTCCTTCGGCCCGATCTCGACCCGCACCGGCACCCCGCGCACCTCGTGCTCCGCGTACCGGAACCCGGGCTGCTTGTCGAACAGCGTGTCGATCTTCACGCCGATCGGCTCGTACCCGAAGAAGTCGTCGCGGGGCAGCGCGCGGAGTTCGGCGGCCAGCTTCTCGGCCGCCGCGATCGAGGGGCCGCGCTCGGCGTCGTTCTTCCCGAGGGGCACGATCACCACGTGCGTCGGCGCGAGCCGGGGCGGGACCACCAGCCCGTTGTCGTCCGAGTGGGTCATGATGAGCCCGCCGATGAGGCGCGTGCTCACGCCCCAGCTCGTGGCCCACGCGTACTCTTCCTTGTTGCTCTGGTCCTTGAACTTCACGTCGAACGCCTTCGCGAAGTTCTGCCCCAGGAAGTGCGAAGTGCCGGCCTGGAGCGCCTTGCCGTCCTGCATCATCGCCTCGATGCAGAGCGTGTACACGGCCCCGGGGAACTTCTGGCCGTCGGTCTTGGGGCCGACCAGCACGGGCATCGCCATCCACTCTTCCGCGAACTTCTGGTACACGCGGACCATCTGGAGGGTCTCCTCTTCGGCCTCCTTCGCGGTGGCGTGCGCGGTGTGCCCCTCCTGCCAGAGGAACTCGGCGGTGCGCAGGAACAGCCGGGTGCGCATCTCCCAGCGCACCACGTTCGCCCACTGGTTGATGAGGAGCGGCAGGTCGCGGTAGCTCTGGACCCACTTCTTGTAAGTGTTCCAGATGATCGTTTCGGACGTGGGGCGGACGATCAGCGGCTCCTCGAGCTCCGCGGCGGGGTCGACGTGCAGGGGCTTCCCGGGCTCGGCCTTGAGCCGGTAGTGGGTGACCACCGCGCACTCCTTCGCGAACCCCTCCGCCATCTGCTCCTCCTTCGCGAGGAAGCTCATGGGGATGAACAGGGGGAAGTACGCGTTGACGTGGCCGGTGCTCTTGAACAGGCCGTCGAGGGCCCTCTGCATCTTCTCCCACAGCGCGAACCCGGTGGGCTTGATGACCATGCACCCGCGGACGTCGGAGTTGTCGGCCAGCCCGGCCTCTTTGACGATGTCCAGGTACCACTGGGCGTAGTTCGTCGCGCGTCGTGTGATGGCGTCGGCCATGAGCTCGGCGTTCCTTCTTAAAGCGTGAGCCGCGGGCGCGAACCGACCCCGATCCGTGCCCGGGTGCGTTGCTGTTATAGATAGGGACGCCACTCGGAACCGGAGGCGCCCGCGGGCCGCGGCCGGATCGCGGCCGTCAAAACCTTATAAGCCCGAGCCGAACGCGAGTTCACTCGGGTCCGCCGCGAGCGGCGACGTGTTTGAGCCGCAGGCGCCCCGGGCTCAACCCGTAGAAACTGCGGTTCGCGTCTACGAACTCGGGGTGCGAGATCACGCGAGCGCAACGAGCCGGCTGGTGCGACGGGTGTCGCAAAATTAGGCCCGGCTCGCGCCATCAAGGAGGGCTGTCGGTTTCGAAGCTGAGTCCGGTGCGGGTGTCCGTGTCGACAAGGGTGTTAGGGGCGGCTTTGACACGGAGCACGGCTCGGACCGTCTCCCCGATCGTGCTGTTGAGATAATTCAGGGAGAATGAGAGCGACCCGGACGTTTGAGAGGCGTCCTGCGCCGCCACGGAAATGCCGTTGTACTCGATGACCACTTCCAACCCGCCGGCGTCCGCAATGTACTCGACTACGAGTTCGTAAGGGGCCGATTGGGAATCGTCGTTGCTCAGGTTGGAGATTGAAACGTGTGACGCCATAAACCCTCTCCCCGCTATTTGGGCAGCGGCTCGATACTGAAGCTGAGCACGGTCGCCCACGACTCCTGGACCCAGATGCCGACCGGGCGCCGCGGGGACCACGCACCAAGAGTGACCTGTCCCCCGAGCTGCGGGTTCGCGTTCAGCGCGTCTTCGATGGCGACCCAGCCCCGCGGGATTACGGTCGGCCGGACGAGTTCTTGGCCCCCGTGGCGGAAAACGAGCTTCTGCGGAGTCACGTCAACTTCCAGCGTCCGGGGCGAAGGTGTCGTTTCGTTCGCGGTGAGCGGCAAGCGCCCGTTGGGGTACCTGCACCAAGAAGGCCGTTCCAGCGGGTATTCGATCACACCGCAATCCGTCAATGCGAGCTCACCGGCCTCTTGCCCGTTCCGTCCCGATTCACAAATCGTTGCGGTCACGAACGCATTAACGGTGCAGTCATTTGCCTTGATCCGGCGGTATCCGAGGACGATCCCGACGCGCGGCACATGGGTTATTCCGCTGCCGGCCGGCCCGACCGGTGGGGTCCGGCGGTCCTGGCGAAGAACGGCGCGGATCCGGTAGCTGTCAACGCCCGGGTCGGCAAGAAGTTGGAGGGCACAACCCTCCCGGCCTTTGAGCACGAGGCCGTTGCCGCCTCCTTCCGGCAATGTGGCCGGACAGGGGTTCAGGCCCCACCCGATCGGGGTCCGCGGTCCGCTCCGGCCGAGCAACTCGACGCGCTGCCCGTTCCGGAGGGCACGGGTCACATCTTCGGCCGTCAGTTCGGCGCAGAAAGTGACGGCGGACGGCGTGGCCGGCAGATCGGCCACTTTCGGCACCGGCACCAAGGGCGGTCTGATAACACCGGCGTCCGCCGATCCCAATCCCACCCCACGCATCGCCCCGACCGACCCGATCGAGGTGAGGAACATCAACGCCGCCGCGCCGGCGAGGGCGTGCCGGCGATCGTTCGCCCAGTACCGCGCCCGCCGCCGCCGGGTCATCAAGGGCGCGTTGGGACGCAACCCGGCCTCGTACCGGTCCAGGTCCGCCAGGAAGCTCGTAACCGACTCGTACCGGTCCGCCGGGTCCTTCGCGAGGCACTTCAGGACGATCGCTTCCAGGCGCAGCGGCACCTCGGGGCGGCGCTTGCGGACCCGCTCGGGCGGGTCCGCGAGCACCTGCTCGATGACGGACGCCTGGGTCGGGCCGGTGAACGGGGCGCGACCGGTCAGCAGGTGGTACAGGGTCGCCCCGAGCCCGTACACGTCGGCCCGGAAGTCGATGTCGCCGTTCGCCCGGGACACCTGTTCCGGCGGCGCGTACCCCGGGGTACCGATCGTGTCGGTCGGCACCGTAAGGTTCTCGTCGCCTGCGGCGCTCAGCCGTCGTGCCAGCCCGAAGTCTGCCACTTTCAGCTTGTCCCACTCCCGGGGGCCGCCGAACAGCAGCACGTTACCTGGCTTCAGGTCGCGGTGGATGATGCCCTTCGCGTGCGCCGCCGCGATCGCCCCGGCGACGACGCGGATGATGTGGGTCGCGTCCTTCAGCGTCAGCGGATTCGGCCCTCCTTCGCCCGCCCCGAACACATCGGACAGCGAACCGCCCGTGGCGTGCTCCATAGTGAAGAACGGGGTGGAGCGCATGAAGTCCGACGCGTACACTGGAACGATGTTCGGGTGCGCCAGTTCGACCAAGACTTGCAACTCGGTCACGAAGCGCTGGTGCGCGACGTAATGTTCGGGGCGCTTCAAGAACTTCAGCGCGACTTCTCGGCCGGACGGGCACTCGCGTGCCAGGTACACGTCGCCCATTCCGCCCTCACCGAGCCGCCGGAGCAGATCGAACCCGGGTGGCGGGGCCGGCAGCGGGCGGACGGCGGAGGCCGATTGCGGGGCGAAAAAGAACGGCGGCGCGGGCGTCGTCGGCCCTTCGTACACAAAGCCGCTCGGGAACGGTACTTCTGGTGACGTGTGCGCGCTGGCGCCGGGGGCTACGCACGCCGAGCACACACCGCTCGGCAGAAGGGCCTGAGACTTCTGGCACCGCTGGCAAAATACGGGCGAGAACACGGCGCGCCTCGGGGTTTTGGTTCCACCCAGCGGAGCGCATCATACCGGGGCAATGGAACTGTGGCAAGAACTTGCCGGACGGCCAAACCCAATCATTAATTGAGTTTCAATTATTTCTCCCGGGCGCCGGGCCGTCACTTCTTCTTGCGCCGGACGCCCCGCACCATCTGCCACAGCCCGCCGAGCTTGTGCCGCAGCCCGCGCCCGTGCGAGAACCGGATCAGCCCGCGCAGGATCTCGCCCGTGGCGGGGTCCGGGTTCGCGGCGTCGTCCAGGTGCGGGCGCAGCGTGCCGTTGTGAACGGTCACCACCTGCGGAGTGGTCATCGCGAGCAGCCCTTCCCGGCCCTGGGTCTCGCCCCAGCCGCTGGCCCCGCGCCCGCCGAACGGGGTCGCGGGGTGGGCCGTCGGCGCGAGCACGTCGTTGATGACGACGCTCCCCGACGGTACCCGGGCCGCGAACGCGCGCGCCGCCTCAACGTCCGCCGAGAACACCGACGCGGACAGCCCGAACGGCGAGAGCTTCGCCAGCGCCAGCGCCTCATCGGCGGTGTCGAACGGGATGACGGCCGTGACCGGCGCGAAGCACGCCTCGCGGCAGAACGCCGCGTCCGCCGGGACGTTAATCAGAACCGTCGGGCGCAGGGAGGCGGAAGCCGTCCCCCCGCCGACGGGGCCGTCGTTGCCCTCGCCGGTGGGAACCGGTACCGCCGTCGCCCCGCGCTTGACGGCGTCCCGAATGAGCCGCTCGGCCTGGGTGAGTTGTCCGGGGGTGACGAGCCCCATCGGGCCGGCCCGCTCGATCAGCGGCTTCAGCAGCGCCACGAACGCCTCGCACCACTGCCGCTGCACGAAGACGCGCCGCACCGCGATGCAGGTCTGGCCGCGGTTGATCGACAGCCCGAACCACGCCGCCTTCGCGGCCATCGCGAGGTCGGCGTCGGCGAACACGAACATCGCGTCGCACCCGGAAAGCTCCAGGGTGGACGGGACGAGCCGCTCGCCCAGCCGGGCCGCGAGCTTCCGGCCGACCACGTCCGACCCGGTGAACACGACGTGGTCCACGTCCGCCTCGGCCAGTTGCGGCCCGGCCTCGCGGGTCGCCGGCAGCACCTGAAGCAGGGCCGGGGGGAAGCCCGCGTCGCGGAAGAGCTGGGCCGTCGCGGCCGACGTTTGGGGCACATTCTCGCTCGGCTTCCACAGCACCGCGTTGCCCGCGACGAGCGCCTGCGCGATCTGCCCGACGTTCAGGAACACCGGGTAGTTCCACGTCCCGATGACCCCGACCACGCCCCAGGGGCGGTGGTGAACGACATCCCGGTTGCCCATGAGCCAAGTGGGCTGGTCCCACCACGACACGGCCCGCGGGGCGAGGGCGCGGGCGGCGCGCTTTTCGAGGAACTTGAGCGCCGCAGCGGTGGGGAGAATTTCGCTCCCCGCGATCTCGAGCGCCGGGCGGCCGATGTCCGCCGCGATGGCCTCGCCGACGGCGTCCATCCGCTCGACCAGTAGCGCCCGCAGTTTGCGGACGCACCGAAGGCGCTCACGAACGGGATGCTGCCCCCACGATCCCTGAGCGGTGCGGGCGGCGGCGACTTCGGCGGCGAAGGGAGTGCTCATGTGGCCACAGTATCAAAGGCGAGCCGGGGGCGTAAGTCCCCACCACCAACGAACGCCAAACACCCATAATAACAAAAGCGGGGGGCACAAGCCCCCCGCGTGCGAACGCCCGACCGAACCCCGGAACCCGTGCCCCGCTCGCCGGCGGTTACTTGTCGCTGAACAGCTTCTTGAGGTCGTCCTCAAGGGTCTGAACCTGGGCCTTGCGGTTCACGATCTTGCCGTCCCTGCCGACGACGAACGCGTGCGGCGGGGCCAGGATGCCGTAGGCGGCGGCCAGCGCGCTGCCGTCCAGCCCGCCTTCCGCGAACAGGTGGGTGCCGGGCAGCCCGACCTTCTTCGCGGCCTCGGCCGCCACCTTCGGGTCGTGGTCCACGCTCACCGTCACCACCGCCAGCCCCTTCCCTTCGTACTCCTTCATCAGGGACTGGAGCTTTTTGGCGTCCTCCGGCAGCGACTGGCTCCAGCTCGCCCAGTAGTACAGCACCACCACCTTGCCCGGCTGGGCGGCGTTGAACGGCTGCGTGGTGCCCAGCACCGTGCCCACCAGCTCCAGCGGCTTGCCCTCGGCGTCGTACCGTTTCAGCGCGCCCGCGGCCTTCAGCCCCTGCGCGGTGTTGGCGTGGCCCTTCGCCAGCGCCTCGAACGCGGCCCGCGCCTTCGCCTCGCCGTCCTTCGCGCCGGAGTGCTCGTGCGCCATCGCCAGCCGCCACAGCGCCTCGGGGGCGTCGGTGCTCTGCGGGTACGCCTTCACGAACTCTTCCAGCGACTCACGCCACTTGTCCTGGATCGGGCCGAGTTGCCCGTTCGGCGGCAGGTTCGCCATCGCGACCGCGTTCTCGGCGAGGATCAGCCGGAACGCCGCGTAAGAGGCGATGGCCGCGTTCGCCCCCGGCGCCGAATACGCTTTCTTGAACTGATCGATCCGCACCAAGTGTTTGTTGCCGGCCTTATCGCCCTCGGCCGCCGCCGCGTGGCTGTCCAGCAGCATCTTGATCCAGGTCTCTTTCTTGCTCTCGTCCTTGAGCTGGCTGTTGATTTCTTCAAGGATGCCGGCGCGAACCGCGTTGAACTTGGCGATCTCCTGTGGGGAGGTCAGCCCAGAGCCCGTCTTGTCATGATCGTTAAGTTTTTCGACCAGGGTGCGGATCTCGTCCGGCACGGGGGCCGCTTCGGCCCCGCCGGCGTTCACCTGCTGCACCGCGGCGCCCGGCGCCGGGCCGTCCACGAGCTTCCACGCGCGGCCGATCTGCACCAGCTCGCCCATCTGGAAGGGGACGCCCTTCCCGCCGTCCTCCACGAACACCGTGCCGTTCTTGTAGGCGGTGTAGTCCTCGCGCCCGTTGAACGCGTCCGCGGGGCGCACGCTCGGGATGCCGTACTCGACGTGCAACCACCGCGCTTTGTCGCTCAGCTTGAGGGCCGCGGCGGTGTCCGCCAGCCGCTTGGGCACCCCGCTCGCGCGGGCGAGCGCCTGGTTGACGTCCGCGGCCGGGAGCCCGAGGCCGGCGAGGTTCTCGCGGGTCACCACCAGCGCCGCGAGCCGCTTCGGGTCGTTCGCGGCCAGCGCCGCGGCCACCTCCTGGCTCACCTCTTCGGGGGAGATCACCGCCCACTCGTCGATGACCCCGTCGCGGTTGCGGTCCAGCCCCCACTTGGTGCCGTTCGGGCCGACCCAGCGGAACTGGAACGGCTCCTTCGGGTCCGGCATGTACACCTCGCGGTACGCCTCGACCCCGTCGAGGTAGTACACGATGATGTTGAAGCTCTTGTCGTCGTAGCTCACGAACTGGCGCACCGGCTTGTCGTCCGGGCCTTTCAGGAGCGAGCCCATCGACTTGCCGCCCGCTTTCGGGTCCGGGTTCAGAACGGGCGCGATCCGGCACCCCGCCGCGGGCGGGGTCGAGACGTTCACCCCGGGCTGCTTCGGGGTCTGTTTGAGCGCCCACTCGACCGTCACCGGGGCCGGCTGGGCACGCGCGGCAGCGGCGAACCCGACCACCAGCGTCAGCGCAGCGAGCGTCCTCACCGTCACCTGCGAAGTCGTCATCCCTGACTCCTATGGAAGTGCGCGCCGGGCTGGGCCATCCGGCGCATCCGTCACGACCTGTTTCGGCAGATTGGGCCGTCCGGGTTGACACTTGAGTCGAAAGACCGAATCCGGCGTCGCCGGTCTCCCCCGGTCACGAAATGGCACGCAGATCGCATTAGTGTGGGACATCCCAACAATATACTGACATTTTGTCACCCTGCCGTCCGTCACTTTCGCCGTAAGTTACGGCATATCGGGCGGTTGCTTCGGCAGGGCCGGCTCTGACGTTCCGTGTGCCCGCTGCCGTGCGGTGGCAGCGGCTTCCGATTTTCTGGGGTTCAAACGATGGCCGCCGAAACGCTCGAGTTCAAAGCCGAACTGAAGCAGCTCCTGCACCTCATCACGCACTCGCTGTACTCGGACCGCGAGATCTTCCTCCGCGAGCTGATCTCCAATGCCTCGGACGCCATCAACAAGGTGCGGTTCGACGCGCTGGCCAACGCCGACAAGCTCGAAGGCAACACCGACTGGAAGATCAAACTCACCCCCAACGCCGAAGCGAAAACGCTGACCATCTCCGACAACGGGATCGGGATGACGCGCGAGGAGGTGATCGCCAACCTCGGCACGGTGGCCCAGTCGGGCACGAAGGCGTTCCTGGAGGCCGCGAAGCAGGCCGGCAAGTCCGGCGAAGCGCCGGGGCTGATCGGGCAGTTCGGCGTCGGCTTCTACTCCGCGTTCATGGTCGCCGACAAGGTGACGGTGGTCACCCGCGGCCCGGGCTCACCGGGTGATGGCACCCGGTGGGAGTCCGACGGGCAGGGGGCGTACACGCTCGAAGCGGCCGAGAAGCCGGCCCGCGGGACGGACGTGATCCTGCACCTCAAGGACGACGCGAAGGACTTCCTCGATCAGTGGCGGCTCCGCTCGCTGGTGCGGAAGTTCTCGGACTTCCTCGAGCACCCCGTCACGATGGACGTCGAGAAGGAGGTGGGCGAGGGCGAGGAGAAGAAGAAAGAGGTCACCGAGGAGACGCTCAACTCGCGCAAGGCGATCTGGCTCCGCTCCAAGAGCGAGGTGAAGCCGGAGGAGTACGACGAGTTCTACAAGTCGCTCACGCACGACAGCGACGGCCCCGCGGACATCATCCACTACGCCGCCGAGGGGAAGACCGAGTTCAAGGTGCTGTGCTTCGTCCCGGCCCGCAAGCCGTGGGGGTTCGATTACGAGGAGCCGGTCGCCGGGCTGAAGCTGTACGTGCAGCGCGTGCTCATCATGGACCGGTGCGAGCAACTGCTCCCCACCTACCTGCGGTTCGTGAAGGGCGTGGTGGACTCGGCCGACCTGCCGCTGAACGTGTCGCGCGAGCTGCTCCAGCAGAACCCGCTGCTCGACGTGATCCAGAAGAGCGTCGTCAAGAACGTGCTGGAATCGCTCGGGGGGATGAAGAACATCGAGTTCGACAAGTACCTGGGCGTCTACAAGGCGTTCGGCACGGTGCTGAAGGAGGGGCTGACCCGCGACTGGAGCAACCGCGAGAAGATCGCCGACCTGCTGCTGTTCGAGAGCGCGAACACCGAGGCGGGCAAGTTCACGACGCTGGCCGAGTACGTCGGGAAGATGCCCGAGGGCCAGAAGGACATCGCGTACCTGATCGGCGAATCGGCGGAGCAGCTCCGGCACTCGCCGTACCTGGAAGCGTTCCGGGCCAAGGGCCAGGACGTGCTGCTGCTCACCGACCCAATCGACGAGTTCGCCATCCCGCAGCTCGGCGAGTACAAGGGCAAGAAACTGGTGGCGGCGGACCGCGGCGAGGCGGCCGGGGGCGGCGACGTGCCGGACGGCGACAAGGAGCGGTTCAAGGCGCTGCTCGGCGCGCTGAAGGAGAAGCTGCCGGACGTGGCGGACGTGCGGCTCACGAACCGGCTCACCGAGAGCGCCGCGTGCCTCGTGGCCGACGCGCACGGGGTGTCGGCGCACATGGAGCGGCTCATGGAGCGCATGGGCCGCGACGCCGGCACCGCGAAGCGCGTCCTGGAGCTGAACCCCAACCACGCGACCGTCGAAGCGGTCCGCGCGCTGCACGAAAAGGACGCCGCCGACGTGCGGCTCGACCTCTACGCCCGCCTGCTGTACGAGCAGGCGGTGGTGGCGGAAGGGTCGAAGGTCCCGGACCCGGTGGCGTTCGCCAAGCGGGTCAACGACCTGATCGCCCGCGACGCCAAGGCGGGAGCGTAAGCGCGCCGGGTATTGAAGTTGCGGGGCAGGCACCTCGCCCGCCTTCGGCTGACCGAAGGGTATCCAACCGACCAACCGCACGGGCGTCGCGTTCGACTCGTTCTGAACGCGGCGCCCGCAGGCTCGGCATGACCACACCGTCCCGCACCGCCTACGAGATAGTGCGAAAAGCGTCGGGCGGTTTGGAACAGAAAGAGATCTGGCAGTCACGAACGCTTACGGAACGTCCTCGCTCGTTACTGCCCCGACCCCGTTTCGGTCGACGAAGCTGTAGACAAGCTCCCCGGTACGGCCGTCAAACGTACTGTTAGTGACGCCTTGCCTGACTCTTGCATTGATGTACTGGAACTCATCGGGACTTTGATTCGACGTGCTCACATCAATGGCACCGAAGAAGCCCGGGAACGCCAAGAAGCTACGGACCTCGGCAGCGGTCCGCCCGTCGAACACCTTCATGTGACCATCGACATCGGCGCCCGTGATGAAATCCGGAATGCCGTCGCGATTGACATCCGACAGTGCCAGCGACACCGGGCCGGTGTGCCCGGCGTATGATTGAAAGCTCCTCACCTCGGTGCTGGTCTGACCGTTGAAAACCTTAACGTGACCACCTTCTTGAGCAACCGTCAGCAGGTCCGCACCGCCGTCGCCCGTCATGTCCAGGAAGTGTTTGCCTTCGGCAACGATCGGCGGTGAAGTCACACTAACAGCGCCGGAGCTCCCGAAGCGTGTGGTGCTCACGTTCATGGCCCCGGTATAACCGGGGTACGCCAAGAAGCTGCGGACCTCAGCGTCCGCCCGTCGAACACTTTTACGTGGCCGTTCAAACCGGCCCCGGTAATGATGTCGGCGTAGCCGTCGCCATCGAGGTCCCCCGTGTTCACGTCGGTCGTCCCAATGTAGCCAGAGGACGCCAAGAAGCTACGAACTGCGACTCCGGTGCGCCCATCGAACACGACCACGTGGCCGTTGTCACTGGCCCAGGCGACGGAGTCGTTTTGGCCGTCGCCGGTCACGTCATCAATACGCGCGAATGAAACCGTCCCGGCGTACCCGCTGAACAGATCCCCCCAGACTGGAGCCGCCGGCCACGGCGGCAGAACGTCGTTGCTGAGATCCCCCTCAATCGCCGAGCTCGTCGGGGTTAGCCGTGGTTCGAGTGCTTCGCAGGTGAGAAAACACTTGTTATCCCGGTGACGTCCCTTCACGATCATCCTCGTTGAGTAGCCAACGTAGGCTAGTAGGCCACGGTCTTCCGTTCGACCGATTGGTAACTTAACGATCCCGCCGAACCTGAACAAGTTGAAGAGGGCGACGAGTGCGGGCGACTTTGGTGGGTGACGCCGAACCGTTGAGCCGCTGCGGGCTGGGGGCATTGCCTCCGACTACGCCTAGTTCCTTAGAGATGTGGTTGAGCAATGCAGACCGTCACAAAAAGCGCAGCGCAACTGCGCTCGTCGGCCTCGGCTTACCGTTCGCGGCTGGACACCGCGAAAAGGGTCGCCCGTTCTCTCATGGTGCCCACCGCCGAGTGCTGGGAGGGGATCAAGTTCCGGTTCGGACCGCTTTGAATCCGTAAATCAGTCCAACGGCCGGCACCTCATTTCTCACAAATCGCGGCACCGTTTTCGCTACTCTCCCAATCGTCATATTTGTTACTCGTGCCCGCTTGGCATGGGTACAATGACTAACAGTCGGGCACCCGCGATTCCTTTTGTTAACTTGGTTAACTTGGGTAAGCAACTGCCTGAGCCTAATTGCACGTCACTTGTTTCGCGCCCAACACGATCTCTTTCGCCCGGCGCAGAAGGTTCCGAATATTCCGGTTTTTCAGACGAATTTCTCAGCCGTGTAGGCTTCCTGTTCTACGGTTCCGCTACATTCGGAGTACGGCACCTGAGGGCTCGATCATGATGCTCACCCTTCTGACGGTCGGCGGCGTTGCCCTCAGCCTTGCGGCGGCTTACGTGGTTACCGCAAAGGCCAAAGACGTGGTGCTCGCGAGCGACAACACGGTCGTCGGCCTGTCCGATCCGGCCGCGGACACGCTCGCCACCGGCTGCCAACTCCGGCCCGTTACCCTGAGCGAATGGAACTTGGCGACCGTGACCGCACTGAGCGACGCCGAAGAACTCCTCGATGTGCTCGAGTGCCAGGGGTACGCCGAGCGCGAGCTGATGGTCCTGGGCAACTCCTGCTTCACCGTGCGGTGGCGGTAGGTCAAAAGTCGCAAGTCCACAAGTCCCAAGTCCGCAAGTCGTAAGGCCGAAGACCCTCACACCGGAGGTCTTCGGCCTTACGACTTGCGGACTTGCGACTCCCGGACTTGCGACTCCCGGACTTGTGGCTTGCGACCTGCGGACTTGGGACTTGCGACTCCTCTTAAGTGTTCGCGTTCCACCAGTCCTCGGCCAGCGCGAACGACATGGTCATCCCGAGGCCGCCGGGGGCCACCGCGATCACGCAGCCGGGGTGCGGCTCGTGCGTCACGAAGTGCTTCTCCGGGTGCTTCGCGTAGACCCCGTGCCACCGCGCGCCGATCGTCCAGTCCGGCACGTCGATCATCGTCCGCAGTTCCTTCAGGATCAGTTCGTCGATCTCGGTCTTGTCGAACACGCTGATGTCGGCGTCGTACTCGTGCGAGTCGCCGATCACCACCTCGCCCCGGTCGTTCTGCGACGCCATCACGTGGATGCCGTACTTCACGTACTCGGGCATGGTGGCCGCGATCCGGGCCTTGAGGGCCGGCAGCGTCGAGCACAGCTCGAACGCCTTGTAGTGGCACAGTGTAAGACCGCCAGCGATGTGGGGGCCGGCGCGCCAGCCGTTGGGCTGCGGTCGCGTCTTCATCATCTGGAGCTTGCACCGGCGGATGCCGCTGGCCGCGAACGTCTCCGGGAACAGCGTCTCGAAGTCGGCCCCGGAGCACACGAAGACGCGGTCCGCCCGCCACACGTCGCCGGCGGCGGTGCGGACCTGGGGCGCCTCCACGCTCGTCACCGCCTCGCCGAGCCGCAACTGCACGCCGTGGGCGTCCGCCAGGAACCGCGGCAGCCGGGCGAGCGTGTCCGGCGGGTTCACGGCCAGCTCGGTCGGGCTGTGGAGGGCGCCGCGGAACCCCGCCGGGTTGATCGCCGGGAACCGGCCCAGCGCGTCGGCGCGCGGCAGGTACTCGCACCGGATCCCGCCGGGGCGCGCCAGCTCCGCGAACTCTCGGAGCAGCGCGTCCTCGTCGTCGTCGTGGGCGACGTGCAGCGACCCGCACTCGGACACCCACAGCCCGGCCCGCTCCTTCAGCTCCAGCCACCGGGCGCGGCTCCGCAGCGCCCGGTCGTAGGCCGGCCCCGGCAGTTGACCGATCGGCCACACCATCCCGAAGTTCCGCACCGACGCGCCCTGTGGCCCCGGGGTGCGGTCGAACAGCACCACCGAGCGCCCGCGCCGCGCCGCCTCCCACGCGAACGCCAGGCCGACGATGCCCGCGCCCACCACCGCCACGTCCGCCCGCTTGTCACTGGACACTGTACCCTCCGTCCGCCGTGCGCTGGACCCCGATGGAGCTCTCGCGGACGATCAGGTGCCCGGGCACGACCACCTTCAACGGCCGCCGCCCCGGGTTCTGGCGCCGCTCCCGCATGAGCCGCACCGCCTGCTCCGCCATACCATCGGACGGATAGGCGTATGTCGTAATGCCGATGGCGAACTGCTCCCCGATGGGCAGGTCGTCGGCGCCGACCACGGCCACGTCGTCGGGCACCTTCAGCCCGCGGTTGAGCAGCTCGAAGATGAGCCCCATCGCGGTGTAGTCCTGGTAGCACAGCACGCCGTCCAGCCCGTGCTGCCGGATCTGGTCCGCCAGGACCGAGTACGCCTCGCGGTTGGACTGGTCGGAGTTCTGGTACAGCACCACCGGCTCGAGCTTCGGGCCGGTGCGCGATTGGTTCGCCGCGTGCAGCGCGAACAGGTACCCCGACACCTTGTCGTTGTGGCTGCTGGTCGGCGAGGCCACCACGATCCCGATGCGGCGGCGCCCGAGGTCCAGCAGGTGCCGGGTGCAGCGGGCAGCCCCGTCCAGGTCGTCGGCCGCCACGAGGTCGTGGCTCAGCTCGCGGTTGTTCCCGCGCAGGTTCCGCTCGAGCAGCACCACCGGCAGCGCTTCCGCGCGGCAGGCGTCGAGGAACCGCTCGTCCAGCCGCATCTCCGCGTCGCTGTGGCGGGACGGGAGCAGGAACGCCCCGCCGACGCCCGCGTCCCGGGCGCGCCGCACCGTGACCCGGATCTGCGCCTCGGTCAGGTTCTGGGCCAGCGGGAACGCGTCCGACTCGAGGTGCATCGGCTCGCGCCGGGCCAGCGCCTCGAACCCGACCCGGCTCAGGCTGATGGTGGCCTTCTGCCACGGCCCCGGGGTGAGCCGCAGCACCAGCGCCCACCGGTCCGCGGTCGGCGGCGGCACCCGGACGCTGCCGGACCGCTCGACCGTGTGGATCAGCCCTTTGTCGCGCAGGATCTGGAGCGCCCGCGACGCGGTCACGACGCTCACGCCGTGCTGCGTGGCGATCCCGCGCACGCTCGGCATCCGGCCGCCGTCCCACTTCCCGGTGCCGATCTGGACCTCCAGCGCGGCGGCCACTTCCACGTACTTCGGTGCCCCGTTCGACTCGCTCATGAGCGTTCCGTTGGACGGCTGGTGGTGCCCGGGTTCGCGGCGCCGGCCGGGGCGCGCCGGCCCGGCCCAGAACATTCTTATGCGCGCGTGTACGCGGCGGCGCGGTTCAACGGCCGCGCCGCCGCGCGGCCGGCGTCAGTCCTTCTTGATCGTGAACTGGTCGAACAGGCGCCCCTCCTGGTCGAACGCGTGCAGCTTGAACGTCCCCTGGTGGACCGTGACGTAGCAGAAGTGGTGGTCCGACCGGAACTGGTCCTTGAAGAACGGCGGGGTCGGCGCGAAGTTCTCCAGCCCGCCGCCGCCGCCGCCGCTGGTCACGTACATGATGCCGTTCTTCTGGTCCACCTTGCCGGCGCGGATCGGCCACGACCGCTCGTACACGTGGACGTGGCCGTTGAACACCACGTCCACGTTGTACTTCTCGTACAGGGTCACGAAGCTGCGCACCCGCACGTCGCCGTAGGTGCTGCTCCCCTTCCAGGTGTTGCCGTAGTCGTCGTCGTCCGAGCAGTACGCCGGGTGGTGGTGGTAGCAGACCTTCCACTTGGCGGTGGACGCGGCCAGCGCCCGGTCCAGCCACTTGTACTGCTCGCCGTCCGCCTTCAGGTTCCGCTTGGAGTTCGTGTCGAGCACGAAGAACTCGGCGTTGCCGTAGGTGAACGAGTAGTAGTACTCGGGCTTCGGCAGGGCGAAGTACTTGTAGTAGTACGGGTGGTCCTTCTCGTGGTTGCCGATGGTCGGGAACACCGCCACCCGGCTGAACAGCTCGGCGCACGGCCGGAACAGGTCGCCGGTCCACTGCAGCTTCGAGGCCCCGTCGTCCACCACGTCGCCGCAGTGGATCACGAAGTTCGGCCGGCGCTCCCACATCAGCTTCGCCACCTTCCCGGTCACCACCGGGTTGCGCTGCGTGTCGCCGATCACCGTGAAGCTGTACGCGTCGTTCGGGCCGGGCGCGGTCATGAAGGTCGAGGGCTTGCCCTCCAGCGTGCGGCCCTGCGCGTCGGTGCAGACGACGCGGTAGAAGTACTTCGTGTTCGGCTCCAGGCCCGCGAGCGGCACCTCGCCCATCACGTTCGCCCCCTCCACCTTCGCCTGCTGCTTGGGCGGGAACGTGGGGCCGTATTCCACCACCGCCGTACACGGCTCGTCGGTCTCCCACATGACCGTGACGCCCGTGCGGGTCACGTACTGGAGGTACGGCGCGACCACGAACCGCGGCCCCTCGGGCACCGCCGGCGGCGCCTCCGCGAGCGCCTTGTCGGCCGCGAAGTGCGCCGCGACCTGCCCCGCGTCCACGGCGTGCGTGCAGAGGGCCACCTCCCGGATCGCGCCGAACAGCGGGAAGTCCTCGTCCCGGTCCTTGTAGCGCCCGATCACGAGCGGGGCCTCCTTCGCGTGCAGCACGGGTCCGGACTGGGCGTCGCTCGTGGCGTCCAACTGTCCGTTCACGAACAGCCGCATCTGTTTACCGTCGTACACCGCCGCGACGTGGTACCACTTGCCCCGCTGGTACTCGGTCTTGGACTCCAGGTAGGTCATCTTGCCGTCGCCGTCGTCCGCCCCCTTCGTCGCGAGGCCGAAGAAGAAACGCTTGAGATTCGAGCCCACGACAAAACCAGCCTCCGCCGGGCCGTTGTCCTGGAAGCAGCCGAGGACTCCGGCCCACTCGGTCGGCTCGTCGACCCGGACCCACGCCACGACCGAGAGGGCCTCGGTCGGCAGGAACGGGGCGCCCGCGGCCGCGCGCTCCTTAACCATCGCGCCGTCGTCCGGCCCCGTAAGATGCAGAAACGACACACTCCCGCCCTCGCCCGTAACGACCTTTGCGTCGCCGGTGAGGGTGGCGGGCAGCTTACCGGCCCGGTCGGCGACCGTTTTGGCCGAGACCGCGTCAACATCGAACACCCAGTGCGCCGAAGCCTTCAGGTCCGGCTTGGGAGCGGCCGTCAGCGCCTCGTTGCGGACCAGCGCGACCACCAAAACAGCGAGAACACACGCACCGGCCGCGCACACTTTCGCCCACGTTTTGGCCACGTGTCACCCGAGGTCAGCGTATACTGTACTACACAACCGCACGCTAGAGGCTACACAGAAGTCTAATAACCGCCGGTTCAGACGTGTGTGTAAAACGGGTGAAATTAACGAACGTGCCTAACCCCGCGACTTGCGCCAACAATTTGCCCGTGCGGCCGTTGAGTTCGTTGACAGTGGCGGTGCGAGGGTGATACCGTGAACCAAACGGGCACCTCGCGCCCCGAACGCTTACGTCCCCCGCTCACCGCCGGCGCCGCCCGCGCCCCGGACCGCCGAAACCTGGAGTCCGCGGGCGATTCCGCCCGCACCCGGAGAACCGCAATATGGCCGTCGCGAAAGGGTACTGGGGTATCGACATCGGGCAGTGCGCCCTCAAGGCCCTTCGGCTGGAGCTGATCGACGGGAAGCCCACCGCGACCGCGTTCGACTACGTCGAGCACTCCAAGATCCTGTCCCAGCCGGACGCCGACGTGGACCTGCTGATCCGCGAGGCGCTCGAGAAGTTCCTGTCGCGCAACAGCGTCAAGACCGACGAGGTGGCGGTCGGGATCGCCGGGCAGTCCGGGCTGGCCCGGTTCGTGAAGCTGCCGCCGGTCGAGGAGAAGAAGATCGCGGAGATCGTCAAGTTCGAGGCCAAGCAGCAGATCCCCTTCCCGCTCGACGAGGTGGAGTGGGACTTCCAGAAGATCGGCGGCGGCGAGGCCGTGGACGGGTTCGCGCTGGAGACCGAGATCGGCCTGTTCGCGATGAAGCGGGACGTGATCTCGCGGTACATGGGGTACTTCTCGGGCAGCAAGATCGAGGTCCACCTGATCCAGATGTCCCCGCTGGCGCTGGTCAACTTCGCCACCTACGAGCTGCTCAAGCCGAAGGGCGACCCGGCCGCGGCCGAGGAGGACGACACCCCGCGGGGCAAGAGCCGCTGCACCGTGGTGATGGACGTGGGCACCGACGCGTCGAACCTGATCATCACCGACGGCGGGAAGATCATCTGGCAGCGGCCGATCCCGCTGGGCGGCAACAACTTCACCCGCGCGCTGACGAAGGAGCTGAAGCTCACGTTCGCCAAGGCCGAGCACCTCAAGCGGAACGCCGCCAAGAGCCCGGACATGGCGAGCATCCTCAAGGCGATCAAGCCGGTGCTCACCGACTTCGTCGGCGAGGTGCAGCGGTCGCTGGGGTACTTCACCAACACGCACCGCAACGCGCACGTCGCGCACATGGTGGGGCTGGGCAGCGCGTTCAAGCTCCCGGGGCTCCAGAAGTACCTGGCGGACAAGCTGTCGCTGGAGGTGAAGAAGCCGGCCCGGTTCGAGAAGCTGGCCGGCGACGCGGTGCTCAACGACCCGCTGTTCCAGGAGAACCTGCTCACGTTCCCGATCGCCTACGGGCTGGCCCTCCAGGGCCTCGGGCAGGCGCGGCTCACCACCAACCTGCTGCCCCAGAGCATCCGGATGGACCGGGTGATCCGCTCGAAGAAGCCGTACGCGGCGGCGGCGGCGGCGACCCTGCTGCTGGGCCTGGGCGGGATGGCCGCCGGGTTCTCCGGCCCGCACGCGGCCCTGACCGACAAGAACGTCGACAAGGGCATCCAGATGACCAAGGACGCCGGGAGCAAGTACTCGGCCCAGGAGAGCACCTACAACACGAAGCTGGCCGAGAAGAACAAGAAGCAGGACGAGACCAAGCTCATCATCGCCGGCCAGGAGGAGCGGCTCAACTGGCCGCGGTTCACGGAGGTGTTCACCGCCAGCCTGCCGCGGCCCGGGCTCGCGAAGGACGGCGGCAACCTCACCGAGGTGGGGGGCACGGTCAACGACAGCCCGGACCTCCCGCCCATCGACCAGACGAAGCTGTGGAACGGGGCGACGGGCCAGCGGGCGTACGACTGGTTCGTGCAGCGGATGAGCGAGGGGGTGCCCATCGAGCGGGCCATCGAGGATTCCCGCTCGAAGTACCCCGAGGCGCTCGCGTTCCTGAACATCGAGACCGTCCACACCCGCTGGGTGACCAACGCGTCCGCGTTCCTCGCCGCCGCCGACGACCAGGTGCAGTTCCGGTTCGGGAACCCGATCGCGGACTGGATGAAGAACGACGAGCGGGAGAAGGACGCCGAGAAGGGCCGGTGGAAGCCGAAGGCGGCCGAGGGCGGGGCGTGGGTGATCGAGGTCCGCGGGTACACGGACCACACCGGCGGCCGGCGGTTCGTCGAGCAGTCGCTGCTCCGCAACCTGCAGCGGCTCGACGAGTTCGCCAAGAAGGACAAGCAGGGCCGAGAAAAGGTGGGCGAGTTCATCGTGGGGGTGCCCGACCCGGTGAAGGGGAAAACGAGCCACGCGTTCGTGTACGGGGTGTGGCCCGTCTACAACCCGCAGCCCGGCCAGTTCATCAACATCGCGCGCGGCTCCTACCTGGACGGGCTGCTCGGCGGGGCCGGAGCGGGCGGCTTCGGCGGTCCCGGCGGCCCCGGCGGCTTCGGCAGCCCCGGCGGCGGGGACGGCGAGATGGGGCGGGGGTCGCTCGGGCCGCCGCCGCCCAGCAGCATGGGCCCCGGTGCGATGCCCGGCGGCATGGGCTCGGGGTCGGGCGCGGACGGCGGGACGGCCGCGCCCGCGGCCCTCGCCCCCGCGTGGAGCGGGCTGGGCCACAGCGGCGGGGCCGCCGGGGCGCCGGCGGGCGACGCCAAGCGGCCGCCCGGCCAGGATGTCAAGACCCGGTTCGAGTTCGTCGTAATGATGCTCTGGCGCGAGCCCACCCCGTCTACCCCCGCGGCAGCGGCGGCGGCGACGACGCCGTGACGCCGGAACGGGTCCGAGGTTAACCCCGAGCCGCCGGCGCTCTTGAGCCGCGGTGAGCGCCGGCGGGCACCGCCCCGGCACCCCGACCACGCCGCGGCCCTGATCGAATTCGTCACGGCGGGTGCGGGCCGTTCGCGCCCGCGCCCGCCGTTGAGCCCGAAACAATCGCCGCCCCGCGGCCGTCGCCGAACACCGCCTAGTGAGGTTCGCAGGCATGAAAAGCGAAAGTCCGGTCAAGAAGCACCACTTCTGGATCCTCTGCGGCGTGGTCCCGCTCGTCACCCTCGTCGGCGTGATCGTGGTGGACGCCAAGGTGGGCAGCCGGATCGATGCCCGCCAGAAGGACATCGCCGACGCCGAGAGCGACATCGGCAAAAAGCAGAACGTCAAGCCGGTCAAGCTCATCAGCGAGCTGGACAAGATCTCGTCCCTCGTGGAGCGGAAGCAGGGCGACCTGCACAAGGAGAACTGGGAGCGGCAGAAGGCCCTGTTCAGCTGGCCCGGCAACTCCGACCGGTTCCGGCAGTTGGAAGAGCGCCAGCTCCCGTTCGGCAGCAACCTCCCGGACCTGACCGCGCTCCACGGCGAGTTCCAGCGGGCCGAAACCTACCTGCACGAGTACTCGTCGGCGACCGTCCGGCCCGACGGCACGCTCTCGCCGGGCACCGGGATGGCCGACCTGATGGCCCCGACTCAGTTCAACGGCGGCTGGCAGAACGTGCTGCGGCACGTCAACGACTTCGGCCAGGTGTTCATCACGAAGGACCAGGCGTGGCTGATCCTTGAGGACATGTGGGTGCAGCGGTCCCTGCTGGCCGGGCTCCGGTCCGTGAACACCGAGATGGGCAAGTTCGAGCCGGTGGCGGCCAACGCCGCGCCCAAAGGCGCGGCGCCCCAGTCCAAGGCCCGGAAGTTCCGCAACCGCATCTGGGAGGTGGAGCTGGACATCGTGCCCGGGGACGCCAACGGGCAGTTGCGGCTCGTCGGCAGCCTCACCAACATCTCGGACCGGCTCCAGTTGTTCGGCAAGTCGCTGGACGGCGGCAACGGCATGGCCCTGAACGTGTGGCTGTCCAGCGACCCCGGCGCCCAGCCGGTGGTGTTCCGGATCGGCGGCGAGTTCCTGCCCGGCCGCGGGGCCGTGAAGACCGTCAACAAGGACGGGGGCGCGCAGACGGTGGCCGCCAACGTGAAGGTCGTGGGGCCGGACAAGGACCTCAACATCCTGCCCCCCGGGACCACCCTCGACCGGGCCGAGATCGTCCGCGTCGAGCAGATCTACGACGTCCGCACCGTCCCCCTCAAGCGGATCGACTGGCTGGTGATCGGGAACCAGGCCGCGGTGGACGCGCGCAACGTCGAGCCGATCGCCACCACCGGGCTGCTGATGCCGCTCTCCACCGCCAACGGCGGCCTGTTCTCCGAGACGTTCACCAAGGACCCCAACGCGGTCGACCCGAACGCGGCGGGCGGCTCCGGGTCGACGGGTCCGGGCGGGGCCGCGATGCCGGGCGGGGCCGCGATGCCGGGCGGCCCCCCGATGGCCGGTCCGGGGCGCGGCATGCCGGGCACGATCGGCGCCGGGATGGGCGGCCCCGGCGGGGTGGGTGGCGCCGCGGGGGCCGCCAAGCCGATCGGCGGCGGGCCGCTGGCCGCGATCGCCGACGGGAACAAGAAGCGGTACCTGGCCGTCACGCAGCAGGTGCGCCGGATGCCGGTCGCGGTGGTGGTGGTGATCGACCAGGCGTACATCCAGGACGTGCTCCTAGCCCTGTCGAACTCGCCGCTGCGGTTCCAGATCACCCAGGTGAACTGGACGCGGTTCCGCGGCAACCTGGAAGGGCTGGGGATCACCCCGGGCTCCAGCGGCGGCAGCAACCTCGAATCGGGGAGCGGTCCGGCGTCGTTCGGCGAGGAGTTCGGGCGGGGCGGAAGTGCCGGCCCGGGACTGGGGCGCCCGTCGGGGGCCGGGTCGACCGGGTTCCCGACTCCGATGGGACCGGGCAGCGGGTCGGGCAGCGGGCCGATCAGTATGCCGGGCGGCATGCCCGGCGGCACCTTCGGAGGCCCCCCGGGCGGTTCGTCGGGGTACCCCGGCGGGAGCGGTTCGTCGGTGGTGAGCGAGTCGCAGATCACCTCCGGCCTCGTCGAGTTGAGCGTGTACGGGCTCGTGTCGCTGTACGAGGCACCGAAAGCCGCGACGCCGCCGACGCCGGACGCGACCGCCGCACCCAACACCCCGGCGCCGAACACGCCGGCACCGAACACACCGGCACCGAACACACCGGCGCCGAACGCCCCGAAGATGCGCCGCCGCGTCCGGAGGTGAGGTAACGCCCGCACTCCCGCGCCCGAAGCGGGAGCCCACGAATCACAACCGCCCCCAACCGGCTCCAACATTTCCCGGGCACGCGCCGTTATTCAACCGGCGGCCCGGACGCGAACACCGGCCCACACGAGGGACCAACCGTGGCGAAAGCGAAGATCAAGTTCGACCCCAAGGACTTCTTGCTCAAAAAGGGCGAGTACTTGGTGATGGGCGTGGCCGGCTTCTGCCTGGTCGTGCTGCTCCTGTGGGGCGTGTCCAAGTGGGGCAGCGCCAAGGACCCGACCGACATCGCCAGCAAGCTCGCCCAAAGCGCCAACAGCCTCACGCAGAAGATCCAGAACGACACGGCCTCGCCTAAAGACCTGGAAGAGATCCAGCCCCCGCCGTTCATCACCAAGCCGCCGATCAACCGGCCGGCGCGGATCAACGACTTCCCGATCCAGGTGCCGCTGTTCGACCCGACCGCACAGCCGAACACGAAACGGGAGAACCCGTTCGTGCTCACCATCGGCGAGTACCAGGTGGACCTCACCCGGTCCGCCATGCCCGGGTACGACATCATCTACAACAACGACAACGAGCCGCTAATCGCGGTGCTCGCCACGAAGGTCAAGAGCGAGCTGGATCGGACCAAGATCCAGCAGGCCGCCGACGCCCTGAAGCGGAAAGCGATCAACGGCAAGAAGGTCACCAAACAGCCGCAACAACCGCAACCCGGCGGACAGTTCGGGCCGGGCGGAGCGCCCGGGCAGTTCGGGCCGGGGGGCTCGCCCGGACAGTTCGGGCCGGGTGGGGCACCAGGGCAGTTCGGGCCGGGCGGCTCGCCCGGGCAATTCGGGGCCGGCGGACCGGGGCGCGGCGGGGAGGGTGCGATGCCGGGCTCGATGCCCGGGTCGCCGTTCGGCATGCCGGGCGGCATGTACGACAACAACAGCCGGCGCAACGACGAGGGCCGGGTGCTCACGTACGTGCCGCTGGCCGACATCGACAAGGCGCTCGCCGACGGCAAGCCGCCGGCGCTGACCGTGATCCCGGTGCGGCTGGTCACCATCCACGCGGCGGTGCCCTACAAGCAGCAACTGGACGAGATCAAGCGGGCGCTGCGCCTGCCGTCCCCGGTGCCGATCCCGGACGGCAAGGGCGGGTTCCGGAACCAGGCCGAGCTGGACGCCGCCGAGGCCGAGGCCCGGCGCTGGGCGTGGTACGACGGGTTCGACATCCAGCGCCGCGAAACGCAGGTCATGAGCGACGGGACGGAGCGCGTCATCCAGGAGTGGGGCGAGGTGGTGCCCAAGGACAACCGGTCCGACTTCAACTACAAGTTCGAAGAAAAGTACATCGAGAAGATCCACACCCGGGCCATCGGGCACCACTACGACGAGGGCTTCCTCCCGTACTTCCTGAAGCCCGAGATGATGCTGTCGATGCCGCTGCCGCTCCTGGCGCCGGACCTCAAGGTGAAGTACCCCGACATCCGGCTCAAGTCGATCACCGACAACATCAAGAAGCTGGAGGACGCCGCCAAGCCCAAGGTGACGGCGTCGGAGCTGGCGAAGAAGTTGCAGGGCGAGACCGGGCGGATCGGCCTCTACAGCGGTTCGGTGAACACCACCGGCTCGTTTGGCATCGGCGGCGAGCAGTTCGGCGGGGTGAGCTCGCCGGGTGCGATGCCGGGCGGTTCGCCGGGTGCGATGCCGGGCGGGCCGATGGGCATCCGCCCCGGACCGGGCAGTATGCCGGGCGGGCCGCCCCTGCCGAGCGGGTCTAGCGGCTCGGGCAGTATGCCGGGCGGACCGGGCGGGTTCGGGTTCGGCGCCGGCGGCCCGCCGCCGGTCGAGGTCGAGAACTTCCTGCTCCGGTTCGTGGACTGCGACGTGCAGCCCGGGCGCACCTACCAGTACCGCGTCCGGCTCAAGATGCTGAACCCGAACTACCAGCAAGACAAGCAGGTCGCCGACCCGGCGGCGGCCAAGGTGCAGGTGCTGTACAGCAAGTGGAAGCAGCTCAACGTGTCGATCACGGTGCCCGCCGAGTCGTTCCTGTACGCGCACGACACGAAGGCGTACCGCGAGCACACCGAGACCGAGTACGCCGGCCAGAAGGAGCTGCTGAAGCGGCTCCAACTTCAGGACCATCAGGCGGTGGTGCAAATGGCCACCTGGATGGAGCAGGTGCGAACCGAGGCCGGCGGCAAGCGCGAGCCGGTGGGCGCGTGGGTGATGGCCGAGATGCCGGTGGGCCGGGGCGAGTACATCGGCCGCAAGCAGTTCGTGAAGCTGCCGCTGTGGTCGTCCGAGTCGCAGCCGCCGCAGTACGTGCTCCGCGAGGTGCCCGAGAAGATCGTCCCCGCCAAGGGCAAGGAGGCGCCGCAGCCGAAGGGCTGGCTGGTGGACTTCTCGACCAAGTCGATCCTGGTGGACTTCGAAGGGGGCCGCGTGAAGAACCGCTTCAACGCCCGCTTCGACGACAAGGGCAACTTGATGAACCAGACCCGAGTGGTCGACGAGGACGCGGCCACCGAGATGCTGATCGTTCACCCGAACGGCACCCTGCAAGTGCGCAACAGCCGGGCGGACGAGGGGGACGAGAACCGCGCCAACATCACCTCGAAGTGGACCGACTGGCTGAAGACGGTCGAGTCCCGGAAGACCGCCGGCCCCGGCGGCATGGGCGACGAGAACAACCCGTTCGGGCCGAAACGGCAACCGTAACCTCGCGTTCCTGATCGCCGCCGAGCGCCGCCGGAAGTTCCGGCGGCGCTTCGTCGTTCGCCCGGGCGGTGCCGGGTCCCGCGGCCCGCCGGGACGGGAACGGGGCGTTGAGAACCCGCCGGCCCGGCGCAAAGGCCGGGCGGCTCGATCGGTCGCACGGCACGGCTTCCCTTCTCCTTGCGGCTCACGGTCGTACACTGGCAGCACGAAGGAACCCACTCGCCTTCACGATGGAGCGGGCCACCCCGGATGCCGATCGTTCTGACCCTCACCGGCCACCTGAACCCGCCCGAGCGGCTCGCGCGCGACGAGGTCCGGGACTGGCTCAGCCGCGCCGCGGTTTGGTTCGAGGGCGTCGGGGACGTGGTGCTCGACGCCCGCGTGGTGCGCGACGGCGAGGACCGGCCCGTTCTGCTGGTGCTGCTGCACCCGGCGGCGCCCGCGGCCGAGGTCCGGCTCGGGGCCGGCGGGAAGGTCCGGGTGACCGCGGTCACGACGCCCGCCGGCCCGGGGTACCACATTCACCTGTGCGGGCTGCTCCGCCGGCTGGCGGCCGAGTTCCAATTCGCGTGGCCCCTCGACGACTGCACCGACCCCACGAACTACTTCCAGTCCCGCGACCGCGAGCGGTGCGAGCAGGCGTTCTTGCGCTGGCTCGCCGACGCGTGCGCCGCCGGCGCGACGAGCCCCGGCCTGCCCCCGAACCACGGATACAGCCACCCGGGCGAGGTGCTCACGCCGCTCGGGCCGCGGACGCGGGCGTGGCGCGACCAAGTGGCCGCCGCCCCGGCGCGGGGGCGCGAGTTCTTCCCGTGGTGGGCGCCGGACCTCGACCCGGCGTTCTACCGGGACCGGGCGCTGGTGCGGCTCTGGTGCGACTTCCCGTGGCGCCCGCCGCTGTCGGAGGAGGAGGGCGAGCTGGCGGACCAGATCGCCAACGACCTCGCTAGCGCGTTCAAGCTCGATCCCGGGGCGGAGCTGCCCTGGGCGGAGTGGCTCGAGCTGCTGACCGCGATCCGCGGGGACGAGGACGGGTACTGCGTCACGCCCGACGACGCGGGGCTGAGCATCGAGCTGTGGAAGCACCTCGGGCCGCTCCCGGCGCCCGCGAAAGAGCGGATCGGCTACCGGCGCTACGCGGTCCGCGTGCAGCTCGACGGCGGGTGGTCGGTGGAGGTGCCCGGCGAGTTGCTCCGCGAGCGGAACCACGACCGCACCTGGACCGCCTGGGACGGCACCCGCACGGTGTGGTTCCAGGCGCTGCGGTTCACCAAGAAGGACGGCGCCCAGCCGACCGCGGCCGAGACCGCCGAGGTGGGGCGCAAGAGCTTACCGGAGGGGGAGCCGCTGCCGCCGCTGGACCGCGACGGGCTCCGCGGCGAGGCGGTGTTCGGGGTCGTGGAAGAGGACGGCCGGCGGCTGTGGCGCTTGAGCGGCGTAACCGGCGCGCCCGGCGAACTGGCGGTGTGCAACGTGTACGTCGGGAGCGAGACCGACCGCGACTGGGCCGTACACACGTGGCTGTCGCTCCGGCACGCCTGACGCGAGCGGGCGGGCTCCTTGATGCGCCCGGCCCGCGCCTCACCGCGGGCTGAGCGCCAGCGCCGCACGGACCGCCGCAATCAGCTGGTCGCGCATGAACGGCTTGGCCAGGTACCCGTCGGCCCCGTGGCTCGGTAAGTCCTCTTCGGGCCGGCCGCTCATCAGCACGAACTTGGCGTGCGGCACCAGGGCGCGCAGCTCGGACACCAGTTCGACCCCGCTGCGGTCCGGGAGCGAAACGTCCAGCAGCACCACGGCGAAGGGGCGCTCCGCGAGCCCCGCCCGCTGGACCGCCCCGGCCCCGTCCCCGACCTCCTCGACCAAATAACCCGCCCGCTCCAGCATCATCCGAGCGATCATCCGGATGCTGGACTCGTCGTCCACGACCAGAACGCGCGGGCGCGGGAGCAGCGTCGTCGGGAGCGGGGTGCAATCGTCGAGGGCCATTTCGGGCGTCCTCCTCAGTGGGCCAATACAACCGCGCGACCGGGGAGCAGCGGCCGGGCGGGTCAAAGTCCGAGCTGCCCCGCGATCCCGCGGAGCAGCTCACGGTCCGAATCCGGGCGGGCCGGGCTGCGGGGGTGAGTCGCGTCGCACCCGATCCACCCTCGCAACTTCAGGAACATGGCGGCCGAGTGCTTGTACGCCGGCACCGGGCCGCGGAAGGCGAGGAACCCGAGGTACTGTAGCACGTCGTTCAGTTCGTAGAACCGCACGTCCCCGTTCAGCCAGTACAAGTCCCGCAGCGCGAACAGGTCGGGGGCGAAGGTGCTGAGCCCGAGCAGGTAGTCGCTGCCGTACACGACCATGTCGACGGCCAGGTCGTTGCCGGTGAACACCTTGAACTCCGGGCGCACCGCGTCGCGCAGCGCGAGGCGCCGCCACTCCGCCTCGCGGTTCAGGGACGAGTGCTTAGCCCCGACGCACCGGCGCACGCCCAGCAGCCCCCGGTACACCTCGAGGTCGTAGATCCGCCCGAACGGCGCGAACATCGTGCCCAACTCGAACGCGATGAACGAGTCGCACCCGGAGCCCAACGCCTCGTAGGCCGCGATCAGTTCCGGGCCGGGCAGCGCGGTCAGGCCGTGGCTCTGGAAGATCACCGGCGTGCCGCCGCGCGCGACCACCTCGGCGGCCGCCCGCTGGTACCCAGATAAATCGAAGGCGGCCCCGGGAACGTCTCCGACAAACGTGCCCGCCACAAAGTTTTTTCCGCCCAGAGCGGAGCGGGTGGCGTCCAGCACCGCAATTTTCTGTTCCGGCGTGAGCAGGTTGACGAACCCGGTGTCCATGTTCACGGCCGGCGTCAGCCCGGCCTCGGCGGTGCGCACGCAGTGGGCCGCGAACGCCGGCCAGTCGATCTCGCCGGAACTCGTGAACGGGAGCAGGATCGCCGAAATGCCGGTGACCTTCCGCTTCGGGCGGAGCAGCGCGAGCGGGTCGATCGGCGGAACGTTGGTCATCGGCTCCTCACCGCAGCGGCTTCGGCGGGCTCATCGTACCGCCCCCGCCCCGCGCGTGGAACGAAGATCCCGGTGGATTCGCGCCCCGCGGGCGCCACCGGCCGGGCGGCGTGAACGCTTACGGTCACGCGTCTTCCTTTTATATTGCTCGCCGCAACTCGTGCGCGCCCCGGTGAGGCATTCGCATTTCTTTCTCACAAGCCACGCCTCCGTTGAACGGTCGGCCCGGGGCCGGCCGGCCGCGGCTCAACCGATCACTCCGGCGGTGCCTGCACGGCCCGCATGTCACGCACAGTTTGCCCACGTTCCGCCGCGATCCCCCTATCTTCCACAGTCCGGGGTCAACCGGCACATCCGCGGCGGACGATTCTTCCGTTACGCACGGACGCTCGCAGCGCCACGGACGGCGACACGGGCACGCTGCAAGGAGGCAATGGCATGACCCGTTGGTTCAGCAAGCGGTGGGCGTGGGCCGCGGCGGTCGGCGCCACCATGACCGTCTCGCTCGCGGCGGTCGGCGCGGACGCGCCGCCCCAGAAGGTCGGCGCGACCATCTCGCTCACCATCGAGGGCAAGGGCGAGCGCCAGTTCAAGGTGCTCAAGTGCGAGAAGCAGGCGGACGGCTCCTACCACTCCGAGCTCAAGGACACCAAGTCCGGCGAAACGATCACGCTCGTGGACCAGCCGGACGCGGCCCCCGCGAAGGGCGCCGGGGCGCCGGAGCCGGGTAAACCCGTCGAACCGCCGAAGGCGCCGGACGCCGCGCCGCCGAAGGCGAAGCCGCGGGCCAACGACCCGCTAACCCCGCCGCTCGCGGCAACGATGCCCGACGCCGCGAAAGACAAAGAGAAGGACAAAGAGAAGGAGAAGGACAAGCGGCCGATCCTGGGCCGCGTGTTCGGCGACCGGGACAAGTCCCCGGAGCCGAACGAGCCGGCGAAGAAGCCCGGCCTGTTCGGCCGCGTGTTCGGGCCGAAGAAGCCGCCGGCCGCGAGCGCGCCCGCCATGACGGCGCCGGCCGGCGCCAAGCCGACGAGCGCGACCCCGCCGGCCGTGATCCCGACGCCCGCCGGCGGGCTGACCGGCGGGAGCACCACGGCCGAGCCGCCGCGCGTGATGCCGACGAGGCCCGTCACGCCGCCACCGGTGACGACCGCCCCGAGCGTTCCGGCGCCCGCGCCGGCGACGACAACGCCGTCGATCCCCGCACCGCTCCCGACGGTCCCGGCGATCCCGGCGCCGCTCCCGTCCGCCCCGGCAACAACCGCCCCGCCGTCGATCCCGGTGCCGCTCCCCGCAGCTCCGGGCGGCGGGAGCGGGCTGCCGCCGATCCCGGTCCCGCCGGGCGGCACGTCATCGACGAAGCCGCTCCAGATCGTGGTGCCGGCGGGGTACGTCCCGCCGCAAGTGGCGTTCGACCGCGACGTGGAGCCGTTCGTGATCGCGCTGCAATCGATGGACGCGCCGTCGGCGCGGCTGACGGCCGCGAAGGGCCTAGCGGAGGGCCGGCACGGCTCGACAGACGGGGTGAAGGCGGTGCTGTTCAAGGCCGCCCAGGCGGACCCGTGCGGCGAGGTGCGGGCGGCGTGCGTCACCCACCTGTGCAAGCTGGGCTACTTCGATCCCCAGTTCCTGGGCTACATCCAGACGGCGTGCGGCGACCCGGACCAGCACGTGAGCGCCGCCGCCAAGGCCGCGTGCGCGAAGTTGTTGCGGAAGTAGTGTGCCGGTCATTTCATGTCTGACTAATAAACGTGCCGCACCAACGCATTCAAAATCACACTGTCTTGAATCTAATGAATCCGGTGCGCACCGGCTGATACACGAAGCGGCTGTTGGTGCCCGTTTTGGTTTTTGTCTTTGTGGCACAGACATTCCTGTCGGTGCGGCCTTCTCGCGCCGCACCGACAGAAATGTCTGTGCCACAAAAACAGACACAACCAGCCGGGCCGTGAATGAGGGCGACGCGCCGTGTGGCGGTGCGGCCGGGGGCGTGTAAAATGCTCTTCCCCTCCCCACAGAGCCCCACCATGAGCGCCCCGAACACGTTCCAAGCGATCCCGGGACAGGACGACCTCCAGCAGATCCCGCGCGACCTCTCGTTTCACCCGAGCGGCACCACCGACCCGAAGACGCTCACCCGCGAGCAGGTCGAACACTACAACCGGCACGGCTACGTCAAGCCGCTCGACATCTTTACGGCGGGCGAGGCTGATGAGCTGCGCCGCTACTTCGACGACCTGTTGCGAAGGTACGTGGCGGAAGGGAAAGACAGCTACTCCATCAGCTCCGCGCACCTGCGGCACGGGCGGGTGTGGGACGTGCTGACAAACCCGAAGATCGTCGCCGTCGTGTCCGACCTGCTCGGCCCGAGCGTGGTGGCGTGGGGGTCGCACTTCTTCTGCAAGATGCCGCGGGACGGCAAGACGGTGAGCTGGCACCAGGACGCGAGCTACTGGCCGCTCACCCCGAGCAAGGCGGTCACGGTGTGGCTGGCGATCGACGACGCCGACCGCGGCAACGCCTGCATGAAGTACATCCCCGGCACGCAGGGGCTGGGGCACCTCACCTACCAGCTCAGCGAGACCGACGAGAGCAACGTCCTGAACCAGACGGTGCCCGAGGTGGAGCGGTACGGCGCCCCGGTGTACGTCGAGCTCAAGGCCGGGCAGGCGTCGCTGCACTCGGACCTGCTGCTGCACGGCTCCGAGGCGAACACGAGCGACCGCCGCCGCTGCGGGCTGACCCTCCGCTACACCACCGGCGACGTGCGGGCGCACATGGGCTGGCACGAGAAGGGCGTGGTCGTGGCGGGCGCCCCGCCTGCGCACTGGGGCAACCGCCCGCGGCCGACGGAGGAGTGACGTGGACCGCCCGCCTCTGCCGCACACCGCAAACCTGTTCGGTTGGCTCGACACGATCTTACCGCCGGGGCAGGTGGCACGGCTCAGGACTTCGCGCAAGCGGAACACGGCCAGGATTTCGCAGCGGCAAGAGAGCGGATAGAATGGCTGCGGGAGCCGCCCAAAATGCACAAGATCCCTTACGTGTACACCCGGTCTCTCGAGTTCGAGGGGCGCCACCCCCACGACGTGGGGCAGTGGGGTGTTACGAACATGCGCCTCCTGTACCTGGAGGGGTTGCCCGACTCCCTTGAAGAGCACATGGTTCCCGTCAATCAGGACGGGACGTTCCAGAACACCCCGGCCCACCTCCGGCGGTTCTTCTGGCCGAAGCGAAGGCGCTTTTACCGCCGCATTCGCTCGGCTAACGAAGCCGCGCACGTTATCTCCCGACGCGGGCCGGAAGCTCTCACGAAGGTGTGTCTTCCACTCTTTTCGAGTTGGGTCAAGCCGCTCGACGGGTTCATTTCGATGCCCGCGCCGGGTGAAGTGGCCGCCCCGGAAACACACGCGGTCCACCTGAAGATGCCATTCCGGAGCGGAGGGACCGTTGTCGAGGGAGTGCAAGACGCGCTCCATTTTCTTTTTGCCAATTCATGGGGAGAAGGATGGGGACGTCTCGGCTTTGGCATGCTCCCTTTTGCTTATTACGACAGATACATCATTGAACACTGGACGACATACTTCCTGGAAGAATTTACGAACATACAGGTCAGGAAGCCGTCGCCGGGTTGGGTGGCGTGGCAAGGCCGGGATGAGTTCGATCGCCGTGTGTACGCATTCGAGGCCGGCAATCCGGACAAAGAGCGTCTCGGCTGGGCCTTCGCACTCGATACCGGCAAGTCGATCGAGTTGGAAGAACTATTTGTTGCTCACGAAGCCAGGGGCCGGGGCATTGGCGGAAAGCTCGCAACCCAGGTTGCTCAACTCGCGCACGCGAAGGGGCTCCCTCTGATCGCCTGGGTGCCATTCGCCGATACCGCCCGAGAAAGTCCCGCCACGGCAACCGCGCTGCCGAGCATCGCCAAACGCCTGGGGGTCCAGTTCCACCGCTCGCCGGTGACGTGGGCGGGATACGTCGCCTCCTCCCACCAGCCCGGCTCGCTCACACCCGTCGAACCGGAACATTTCCCCGGCCGCCCGAAGTCGACCAGGGACGCGCTGCTGGCTTTCTTCGCGGGTATGGGGGTGACGGCTGGGACGGGAGTTTCTCCGCTATCAAGTGCGGCGGCCGATCAGCAATCGCTCGTAATGTCTCAACCAATCGGCTCCCTCGACTCGCCCGAATGGAAAGCGAAAAACGCTCGCCGGGTGGCTCTGAGTCGGAAAAAGAACCGAGAGGGACTGGACGAGGTTGAACGAGCCGAATTCGATTTCCTCCAAGCAACAGCGCGGGCGTTGGTCGAGCGTGCGTCGAAACCGCCCCACTACTTCGCCCCGGAAATCGAAGCCATCCTTGCTGCCAAGGGCGCTCTTTGATGTCGTTGCTGACGCCGTTCGCGTACCCTACCGCGGCTCATGCGCACAAGCACGCTCCCGCAGGGTACACAGAGTACCAGGCCTACAAGCCGTGGTTGCGAGACGAATTCGTCTTCCGGTGCGTGTACTGCCTCAAGCGCGAGACCTGGGGCTCCAGCGTCAGCGGGCACGCCGAATTGGGGGCCGATCACTTCGAACCGCAATCACTCAACGAGGAGTTGGCGGCCACTTACACGAACCTGATCTACGCCTGTAACGACTGCAATAGCTACCGCCGAGCCGAACCGCTGCCGATCAACCCCCTCACCACACCCCTTGCGGACCATCTCGTCGTTGACGACCGGGGGAAAATCACGGGTAAAACTACCGCCGGACAAGATTTCATTGACCTTTTCGATCTCGACGCGCCGGGACGCGACAGGTTGCGGGCCGACCGGTTGGCCGTTCTCCGAGCCAAGCAAAGCCACCCCGATGACCCCGACATCGACGCGATATACAGGCGGGCGTTCGGGTACCCCGCCGTGTTACCCGATTTAACCGCTCTGAAGCCCCCGGCGGGCAACGGGAAGGAAGGGAGCGAAACGGATTCCTGCCATGCTCGTCGGCTCCGAAATGAACCGCCCGATGTCTATCAATCGTCATATTACAACAACCCATTTCCATGAGACATTCGAAAACCGGCTCCCCGATGCAGCGCGGTTGCGGATGTTCGAAAGGACCGGCGGCGAAGGCAAGTGGACAAGCGCGGAAGGGCGAGCCCCTCCAAATCGTCGCCACCGAGTGGGCAACAGAAAAGCTACCAAAGATCTATATGATTATTGCATTTTTATCGACACTTCTACTTTTGCCGCACGAGCGAAGCGGTAAGCAGGAAACGACCTTCGCGTTGTCTGGCGAGCTGGACAAGTCTCTTTGGGCGATGCGGTTCGAGTTGAGATGGCACCAGAACGCTCTCAAAAATCGGGGTGGCATCGAGATCGACAAGTGGTCACTGGAGAGCTCGGCCGCGGCCGTGTCCCAAGCCGAACTGTCTGGCAATCTGTTGAATTTTCCCAAGGTCGAGGTGGGCGCCACGGCCTCTTACACCAGCAGCGCGGAGTACCTCGTCGTTGTCACCTCCATGTCGGACATCAAGAGTTCCTGGAACGGGAAGGGGGAGTTCGACTTCGGTGGGGGGGCCGTGGAGGCCTGCGGCTATCACGAGGTCGAGGCCCAGTTCGAGGCGTATTACAACAAGAAGAGGGAGTTCGATTTCGTCGTTACCGCCGTCAAGGAGGCACAGATCGGGGGTATCAAGGCTGCCGGGAACGTGGCGGTGGTCGGGACCGGTACGGTGTCGATCAAGATCGCCAAGTCAACGAGCGGAGGGATCAAATACAGCGCCATTGCTAAGCTGGGCGGGAGCATCTTCGGCCACCGCGACGTGGCAACAAAGGCGAGTGTAAAAACGGGTAAGGAAGAACCCGTTTGGGGCTGGAAGGTCAAATGGATTGCCCGATCCGGTCCACTTCTGGCGCTATGACTTTCTCGCAGCGTTCACGGGCCGGTGGCTTGCACGAGTTCGGCCGGTTGGACGGCAACGCCCTCCCTGTGACGCCGGCGGCTACGGCCAGGCGAGATGTGCAAGCCGCAGCTTATTGGGGTGCGGAACCGTTTGGGCAAACCGCACTCAAGTAACGCAGAAACCGGGCGGGAGCGACTCTCCTGCCCGACGCTATTAAGTCAGTCCCGATGTAAATCGCTTTGGTGCCTCTGGTCCCAGTATTCTTGTCTGACGTTGGCGGCAGGAACGCGATTTCAGTTCGATTTTCCGAGCTGCGCCTTCAACTCGCGCAGCTCTTGCTGGAGCTGTCGCAGTACGGCGCTCTGGGCCTCCAGGTGCGCCAGCACCACGCGGACCTCTTCCTCGGCCTTCAGGTTGATCTCGTAGTCGTTCTGGGCGCGGATGCGGTCGAGCGCCGCGACCCGGTTCTGGCTCATCATGATCATCGGGGCCGTGTACGCTGCCTGCATCGACAGAAACAGGTTCATCAGGATGAACGGGTACGGGTCCCAGTGCTCCACCCAGGCCGCCACGTTCAACCCCGCCCACACCGCCAGAACCAGCGACTGGACCCCGATGAACCACCACGAGCCGACCAGCGCCGCGACGCGGTCGGCGGCCCACGCGCTGAACGACAGGGTCGAGGTGGCGACCTCGTTCGTGTTCCGAACGGGCGGGTGGTCGTGTTCGTACGGGTCGGGAAAGGGCGGGTGCATGGTCGTCGCGCCGGGAGCGTGGGCCGGAACCGGAGTTACTTTACCGCCCCCGGCGCCCACGGGAAGGCCGGCCGCCCGGGCCGCCGCTCGCTAGAACGACCCCGCACACCATAAGTCGAGGGCCGCCCGTGTCGCGTCGCCTGTTGGCCGAGTCGTTCGGCACGTTCGTGCTCGTGTTCGCGGGCACCGGCGCCATCGTGTTCGACGCCGCGAACCCGGGGAAGATCGGGCACCTCGGCGTCGCCCTCACGTTCGGCCTCGTGGTGCTCGTGATGGCCTACGCCGTCGGCGGCGTGTCCGGCGCGCACCTGAACCCGGCCGTGACGGTCGGCCTGTGGCTCGCCGGGCGCGTTCCCGGCCGGCGGGTGCTGCCGTTCGCCGCCGCGCAGCTCGCCGGGGCGTTCGCGGCCAGCGGGCTACTCTGGGCGATGTTCCCCGCCCACGCGACGCTCGGGGCGACGCTCCCGCACGGCCCGCCGTGGCACGCCTTCGTGCTCGAGGTGTGGCTCACCGCGGTCCTGGTTTTCGTGGTCCTCGCGGTGACCGCGGCGGAGCCGCCGGTGCGGGCACTCGGCGGCGTCATCGTCGGCGCGCTGATCGCGCTGGAGGCGCTCTTCGCCGGGCCGATCTCCGGTGCGAGCATGAACCCGGCCCGGTCGCTCGCGCCGGCCCTCGTCTCGGGCAGCGTCCAGCACCTGTGGATCTACGTCGCGGCCCCGCTGCTCGGGGCCGCGGTCGCGGTTCCGACCTGCGCGCTCATCCAGAAACCGGGCTGCTGCAAAGGAGAATGTGCGTGAGCGACCGCAAGACCCGCGTGCTGTTCGTGTGCGTCGAGAACAGCAACCGCAGCCAGATGGCCCAGGCGTTCGCCGCGCTCTACGGCGGCGCCCGGGTTGAGGCGCTCTCGGCGGGCAGCCGCCCGAGCGGCCGGGTGAACCCGAAGGCGGTCGCGGCGATGGCCGAACTCGGGTACGACCTCAGCTCCCACGCCTCGAAGGGTCTCGACGACTACAACGGCCAGGAGATCGACGCGGCCGTGACGATGGGGTGCGGCGACGCGTGCCCGCTGGTGAAGGCCCGGCGCCGGTTCGACTGGCAGATCCCGGACCCGCGCGAGATGCCGCCCGAGGAGTTCCGCGAGGTCCGCGACCTCATCGGAGCAAAGGTGAAGGAGCTGCTTGCGGAACTCGGCGTCGCTCCGGTCCCAACCGACTGAACGGTTCGCCGCCGGATCACATCCCGTTGAGCCGTGCGACCGCGGCCTTCGCTTCCTGGGCCAAGAGGCCACCCGCTTCCGCCCACTCGCCGAGTAACTTCGCTGCGGCCGGGGTGCCGATCGCCTCGACCGCTTCCACCGCCCGGACGACGCGGAGTTCCTCGGCCGACGGTTTGGCGTCCGCAAGCACCGCGTCGAGCCGTTGTCGCACTTCGGGCCGTTCGGACGCCTCTCGCGCTTTTCGGAGTTCGGGCTCCACGAGTCGAGCGACCTTCGCCAGCGCGGCCGTGGCCCGCTCCCGCGTCGCAAAGTCGGCCGAACTGAGATCCGCAACCCACTGATTCACCGTTTCCAGATCCGGCGGGCGGACGGCCTTCATCCGCTCGCGCAGAACGGGAATCGCATCCGTCCCGGCGGCGAGCACCCGGACCGCGCGGAACGCGACCTGTGCGTCTGCGCCGGCCAGATCGTCCCACGCCTTCCCCAGGCCATCCGGGGCGGGAAGCGGCCGGCGGCCGGTGGATGTGCCGTACACGTCCCACAGCAACACCGGCGCGTCCGGGCTGGCTGCCGCCAGTACCCGGCCGTCGGGGCGGAACCGGAGGGCACTCACCCGCGCCTCGTGGCCGGTGAACGTGTGCCGCAGCCGCCCCGTGAGCGGTTCGAGCAGGTGGACGTGGCGCCCGGAGGCAACGGCCAGGGTCCGGCCGTCCGGACTGACGGTGGCGACCCGCGGTAGCGGCGTGGGGACGTTGAAGGTGGTCACGACCTTTCCCGTACCGGTGCGGTACGCGCGGACCCGGGCGACCGTGTAGTTCTCCCCTGCTTCCGCGGCGTACAGCGTTCGACCGTCCGGTGCGAACGTCAGCGCGCCCGCTTCGAAGCCGGCGCTCTCCCAGGTGTGCAGTTGCTTCCCGGTGGCGGCGTCGAACAGGCCCAGCGTCCCCGACCGACGGGTCGATGCCCAGCCGCCGGCCAGCGCGACGGACCGGCCATCAGGGTTGACCGCCAGTGCCGTCCCGAACGCCCCGTACCCGGTGCCGGCCGTGGCCGTCCAGAGCGTCTTCCCGGACCGCCCGTCGAACGCGATCGCCCACCCGGAATGAGCCGCGAACACCCGCTGCCCGGTCGGATCGAACTCGGCGTGAACGAAACCGAGATGGCCCACCTCCCGCGCCCACACGATTTTACCTGGATGGCCCCCCTCCTGCGCCCACACGATTTTACCTGTGCCCACATCGCTCACGTCCGCGAACCCGAAAGACGAATCGGTTCGGAACACACGCCCGCAGTCCGCAGATACGGCCCACCGCGAGGACGAGGCCGGCTTGCCGATGGGGAACGGACCGGACCGGTTTGCGATCCGGCCCGTTGCCGCGTCCCACGTGACCAGCGCACCGTCGGCCAGCGCGGTCCACCGGCCCGCGCGGTCGAACCGGAGGTCGGTTATTTCTCCTGTCGTGTCCGGGCGCGGTTCGACCGCGCGGCCGCTCGCCACGTCCAGAACGGTCACGACAGAATCCCGGTCCCGGATGGTGTACAGCGTCCGGCCGTCCGCGCTGAGCGCCGCCCGCTGGCTCGTTCCGGGCTGGGGAATGCGGCCGATTTCCTTCGCCGTGGCGGTGTCCCGAACCGTCCACCCGACGCGCCGCCGGAACGTGGCGACCCGCGAGCCGTCGGGGCTGATCGCGATCGAGTCCTCGGCGAATGGCCCGTCCCCGTCGCCGAGCGTTCGCGCGGTTTTCGCCCCGATGTCCCAAACCTTCAGCACCGCCTTTTCTCCGTCCAATCCCCAGAACGCAAGCGCCCGGCCGTCCGGAGTCGGAACAGCCAGCCGCATGTCTTCGGTCCCGGCCCGGATCGTGGTCATCTGCCGGCCGTTCTCCCCGCCGAACCGGAACTCCCCGGTCAGCTTCCCGGTCGCGGCGTCGAACGCCCGGAAGCTCGCGCCGTGATCGGCGAGCACCACGGTGCGGCCGTTGGCGGAGAACTGGACCGAGAGGCGCAGGCCGCGGCCCAGCACGGCGATTTCCTTGTTGCTCGCGACATCGAACAGCGTATAGGAGATCGGTCGGGGTGCGGTCGGTTCGATCACGGCGGCCCCCGCGTCCCAACGAACGATGCGGCTCCCGTCCGGGCTGACCGCCACGCCCGCGGCGATTTCCGCGCGCGTCAGCTCCCGTCCCGTTCGCGGGTCGAACGAGACGACCGAGTACCTCTTGTCCTCACGCCCGTTACCGTCAACGCGGATGCCCCGAACGGCGTCGGCGGCAGCGAACAGCGTCCCGAACGACCGGTAGCCGGTGTCCGCTCCGATTTCGACCCGGAACAGACGTCGGCCGTCGCCCGCGTCCCACGCCGACAGCCAACCGCCGCCGCGGGCGTAGACGGTCCGGCCGTCCGGCGAAACGGCGAGGAGTTCGATCGGTTCGGTGTGCCGGAACCGGACCGACCCGAGCCGGGCGAGAGCCCCGGATGGCAGATCGGGATCGGCAGGTGCGTTCGTGACGACGCGCGGTGCGGGGGCCGCGGGCGGCGCCGCGGTGCGGGCGGGCGCCAGGCCCCCGATTGCAACGGTAGCCGCGACCGCGAGCCCGGCGACCAACCCGACGAGAGCGGCCCACCGGCCCGAGCCGAGTTCGGCCCGAACCAGGTCCGAAACCCGACCGGTCATGGGGCCGGTGCCGAGTTCGAGCGGCATCGCCCGGCCCGGGCTTGCAGCCACCGCGAGGGCCGTCAGAGCGGCCCCGAGTTCGACGCCCCGGCGGTCGAGCCGCCGGCGCAGTCGGTCGCGCCCGGCCGCCAGCCGGCGCCGGACCGTTCGGACGCTCCACCCGCAGACGCGCGCCGCTTCGTCCTGGGTGAGGCCCTCCAGGTAGCACAGCACGAGTGGCACCCGTTCGTCTTCGGGTAATCGGGCGAGTTCGTCGTCGAGCACGCGCAACAGATCGCTCCACCCGGGATCGCACGGGGCCGGGGCCGAGAGGTCGGCGCGGAGGGGCGCGGCTCGGTGCTGCCGACGCACGCGCACCGCCCGCAGCGCGACCCGGCGGCTGACCCCGAACAGCCACCCGGCGAGTTGGTCCGGACGGGTCAGCCGCCCGGCCTGACGGGTGAGGATCAGGAACACCGCCTGCACGACGTCATCCGCCGCGTGACGATCGCGAAGCGCGCGATACGCGACGGAGCGGACCATCGGGCCGTGGCGGCGGAGCAACTCGGCGAACGCCGCCTCGTCCCCCTCGCCGGAGTATCTGGCGAGCAGGTCGGCGTCGGGCGCGCCGGCGCACGGTCCCGGGCGGATGAGGCGGGCGAGCGTAATGTGGGTCACGACGCACTCCAGCGAGTGGAACTCGGTCCCGTGATACTGCCAGACGGGGCCGCCGAGCGGACAGAAATCTGTCGCTTCAAATTCCAGGTCCAAAACGGTGAGCGGTTCACCGGCCGGTGTGATGCGCCCGTGCGCCGGACGGCACACGAACTGCATTCTCCCGACCGGGAGGGGTCACATGGCGAGAGCATCTCCGAACCGCCGCGCGCCCCGCGCGGACACGCACCGCAGCCCGACGTTCGACTACGCGCTCGACTTCCGCACGGTCAACTTCCGCGACCACCCGGAGCTTTATAAAGTGGGGCGCGGCGAGGAGGGTGTGCTGCTGGTCGAGCCGTACAAGGGCGAGATCCTGCCGCACTGGCGGTTCGCCACGCCGGACGTGGCCCAGGAGTCGTCGCGGGCGATCTACGCGCTGTTCCTCGGTTACAAGGATCGGGGGGATTTTGTCGGCATGGACATGGCGCGCAAGTTCCTCCAAATGGGGTACACCCGCGCGCGGCGGTACGCCAACCACAAGGGCGGCCGGAAGTACGGCGCCGACGGGAGCGTGCTGCCGTACAAGAACGATCCGGTGAAGGCCGAAGCCGCCGCGGTGTTCTACACCGTCTGGAAGCAGGCCGAAGCCGACCCCGAGTACACACGGCTGAAGGCCGAGCACAAGCAGAAATACGGCTAAGCGCCGCGGAACAACGGATGGCGGCGCCCGGCGCGCCCGGGTACAACGGAGAGCGTTCCGGTCGTTTCCGGTTTCGCGTTCCGGGCGGTGCCGAAGGCGACACACGTCGCCCGGCGCTCGACCGAGCCGGTCCCCGACCGGAAACGTGAAGTGACCGACCCGCTCCCCGCTCAACCAACCCGGCTTTTGCTATGCGATACACGCGCGCGGCGCTGGCTCTCGTGCTTGTGGGAGGATGGTTCCCGATGGCGCATTCCGACGAAGGGATGTGGCTCCTCAACGACCCGCCCCGGCAGCTCCTCAAGGAGCGCCACCAGTTCGACCTCACCGACCCGTGGCTGAAGAACGCGATGCTCGCGTCGGTGCGGCTCAACAGCGGCGGGTCCGGCGGGTTCGTGTCGCCGGACGGGCTGTTCGTGACGAACCACCACGTCGCGGCCGACTCGCTCCAGAAGCTGAGCACGGCCGGCAAGGACCTGCTCCGGGACGGCTTCTACGCGGACGCCCGCGACAAAGAGCTGAAGTGCCCGGACCAGGAGATCAATGTTCTCCAGGACATCACCGACGTGACGAAGGAGGTGAACGCGGCGGTCAAGCCGGATATGACCGCGGCCGAGGCGTTCGCGGCCCGCCGGGCGGTGATGGGCCGCATCGAGAAGGAGTCGCTCGACAAAACCGGCCTGCGGTCGGACGTGGTCACGCTCTACAACGGCGGGCTCTACCACCTGTACCGCTACAAGAAGTACACCGACGTGCGGCTCGTGTTCGCGCCGGAAAAGCAGATCGCGAGCTTCGGCGGCGACGTGGACAACTTCGAGTACCCGCGGATGAACCTCGACGTGACGTTCTTCCGCGCCTACGAGAACGGCCAGCCCGCGAAGACGCCCCACTTCCTCAAGTGGAGCCAGACCGGGCCGCAGAGCGGCGAGCTGGTGTTCGTCACCGGGCACCCGGGCACGACCCAGCGGCTCGAAACGCTCGCCCGGCTCAAGCACCGGCGCGATGAGCTGCTCCCGTACACGCTGTACCGGTTGCGCACCCTCGAAGCGGCGCTGAAGCAGTACGGCGAGCAGAGCCCCGAGTGCGCCCGCCAGGCCGCGACCGACCTGCACAGCGTGGCGAACGCCCGGAAGGCGTTCAGCGGGCAGCTCCAGGGGCTGCTCGATCCCAAAATCATGGAACAGAAGCAGCGGGCCGAGCGCGACCTCCTGCGCGCCGCCGCCGACGCGCGGGGGCTGAGCGAACAGACCCATTACCCGAAGCTCCGGTCGGCGTTCGACGACGCCATGAGCGCGCTGGAGCGGATCGAGGCGGTGCAGGCGAAGCTGCGCGGGTTCGAGAAGGCGCACGCGCTGGTCGAAACCGGGCACGCGTTCTTCAGCCCGCTGTTCGGCATCGCCCGGCACTGCGTGCGCATGGGCGACGAGCTGCCGAAGAAGTCGGCGGACCGGCTCCGCGAGTACCGCGACAGCAACCTGGAGTCGCTCAAGTACCAGCTCTTCAGCCCCGCGCCGCTGTACCCCGAGCTGGAGCGCGCGAAGCTCGCCGCGTCGCTCACCTTCCTGGCCGAGAACCTGGGCGGGGAGCACGACCTCGTGAAACTCGCGCTCGCGGGCAAGAACCCGGCGGCGCGGGCCGAGGAGCTGACCGCCGGCACGAAGCTGTTCGCCCCGGCCGAGCGCAAGCGCCTGGTCGAAGGCGGCGCCCAGGCGGTCGCGGAGAGCAAAGACCCACTCATCCAGCTCGCCCGGGCGATCGACGCCGAAGCGCGCAAGCTCCGCGCCCGCTACGAGAACGAGGTGGAGGAGCCCGAGCGGCAGGCGTACGCGGCGCTCGCCGCCGTGCGGTTCCTGGCGTACGGGAGCACGGTGGCCCCGGACGCCACCTTCACCCTGCGGCTCGCGTTCGGGACCGTGCAGGGGTACGAGGTGGGCGGCGAGAAGCTGAACTTCCATACCACCTTCGGCGAGGCGTTCGAGAAGTCCGCGAAGCTCGGCGGCGCGGAGCCGTTCGACCTGCCGAAGCGCTGGCTTGACGGCAAGGACACGCTCGACCTGAAGACGCCGTTCAACTTCGTCTCGACGGCGGACACGATCGGCGGGAACTCGGGCAGCCCGGTGCTGAACCGCGCCGGCGAGCTGGTCGGCATCAACTTCGACCGCAACCGGCACGGGCTGGTGCGGAACTTCGTGTACACCGACGTGCAGGCCCGGCACATCGCCGTCCACTCGAAGGCGGTGCTGGAGGCGCTCCGCAAGCTGTACCCGGCCGCCCCGCTCGTCAAAGAACTGGTGGGGCAGTAGTCACTCCGGGCGCAACCCGATCTGGCACCGAATCCCCGGCTGATCCGTATCCACGCCGTATGCTGTAGCCGGCCTTTGTGAGGCCGGCTACAGCACGCATTTACTCTTCAATTGCATTCCAGTGGTTTTCAGTTCGTTGCCGCGTGGTTCGCTTGAGTGTGGTCCGCTCACTCCGTGAGCGGTCGCTCCGCGTATCCGATCCGCTCCCGGTGTCATCCGCTCCGTCGTTGCGCGCAACGCGCATCCGATCCCCGGAGCGACCGCTCACGGAGTGAGCGGACCACACTCCGAACCAACGCACCGTTCCGAGGTGCGAACTGGAAACGACGGGATTCGGTATCACACATCTCAAGCGGCACCGGAAGCGCACACCGTAATCCCCGTTCTTGAGCCGCCGCTCGCGAGGGTGGCCCCCGCGGTGGCATTTCGTAAGGTGATGGCCCGGGCAGTTGCGAACCGTGCCGCGTCGGCACGTCCACACGTGTTGCGCTCGTCGGCCCGCGGCCAAATGATCTCTTGAAAGGCCGGGCACAGGGGCGGGTACCCTTCTGTTCGATGGAACCGTGAGCGGGAGGGGTGATGGGAACCGGGTCGCCGTCCAAGGTCAAACTGCTGGCCGCGTTCGCCGCCATTTACATCCTGTGGGGCTCGACCTACCTCGCCATCCGGCTGGCGATCGACACCCTCCCGCCGTTCCTGATGGCCGGGTCGCGGTTCCTCATAGCTGGCGCGGCCCTGTATGCCTTCGGGCGCCCGGCCGGCGTGCCCCGCCCGACGGCCCGGCAGTGGCGGAACGCCGTGATCGGGGCGGTCCCGCTGTTTGTTATGGGCAACGGCGGGGTGACGTGGGCGGAGCAGGCGGTGCCGTCCGGGGCCGCGGCCCTCGTCATCGCGACCCTTCCGGCGTGGCTGCTGTTACTCGACTGGGGGTACGGGGGCCGGCGCGGGCCGCGGGCGATGGAGGTCACCGGGATCGCGCTCGGGCTGACGGGGGTGGCGGTCCTGTCCGCCCCCGGAGGCGTTGACCCGGTCGGGGCCGTCGTGCTCCTCGGCGCGGCGGTGGCGTGGGCGGTCGGGTCGCTGTTCAACCGGTACGCCGACCTTCCCACCTCACCGGCTCTCACCGCCGCAATGCAGATGCTGGCCGGCGGGGCCATCATGGTCGCTCTGGGGTTAGCGGCCGGGGAAACCAGCCGGCTCGACCTGACGGCGGTGTCGTGGCAGTCGGCCGCCGCGGTGGGGTACTTGGTGGCGGTCGCGGTGGTGGCCCTGCCGGCGTACAACTGGCTCCTTTCGGTCACGTCGCCGGCGGCCGTCGGGACGTACGCGTTCGTGAACCCGGTGGTCGCGGTGCTGCTCGGGTGGGCCGTTGTCGGGGAAGCGGTGACGGAGCGAACCGGGCCGGCCGCCGCGCTCGTCGTGGCGGGGGTGATGCTGCTCGTCTGGCCCCGGAAGCGGGCGGCTTCTGCGCCCGCGGCGGACGCGACCAGCGACCGTAATCATCGGGACGAGCCGAAGTGATGTACAACGTTCCGCCGGGCCGCACGTGTCGCGCGGGGAACCGAATCGGTCGCCACGGCCCCGGCGCAAGTCAGAAGATGTTGACAGGATTTACACGATGAACAGGATTCCGAGGCAATCGGTCTTCATCCAGTGAATCCTGTTCATCCTCAGGGCTACGCAGAGATCCAAACTCGGTTGAATGACAACGGGAGCGAAATGTCGTAACTCCTTGTTTTCCAATCCCTTCGTCGTTTTATCGAGTGGCTCAGCTAGCTGCCCAAGCTACCCAAATTAAACCCTTGCGCAGCCCTGTGTTCATCCTGTCAAAACTTGTTCTTTGTGAACGCGGGGTCCGTGTGGGCCGAAGCGAACGCACGAACACCCCGTGCGTTCCGCCACCCATTTTTGAGGTGCCCCGCGCGAACGCGCTTACTTCTTTCCGGTCTTGTAGCCGCGCAGCTCCGAATCGAAGACCCGGACCTTTGCCCAGGTCTCCTTGTTTTCGTCAATGAACTTCAGGTGCTCCTTGTCCACCGCGTACTTGTCGTGCGCGGCCTTATCGACGAACACCAGGTGCAGCGCCACGTCCCAGTCGCGGTCGTTCACGTCGCGCTTGAAGTCGTCGCCGATCTCGCCCGCCGAGAAGAACACGGTGCCCGGTTGCTCGGACAGGTACTTCTCGCAGGCGGCCACGAGCTTCTTGCGGCCCTCCGGCGTGTTGTCCTTGAGCTTGAAGTAGACCATGTGCCCGATCATCGGCTTCTTGTCTTCGGCGGACGCCAGCGTGGCACAGCAGGCGACGAGCGCGGCGGCGAACAAACGCAACATGGGGAACGCTCCGGTGGTGAGGTGGGCGGAGGAGAATTGTAGTCGCGGACGGCGGGAGGCACACGCCGAGCCGCCTGCGTTCGGCGCAATCCCGGGAGGCGCTCAACCGCTGGCGACGGATTGAGGAACCGCCCGGCTCCCGGGCGCAGCGTTTTATCGGTTTCGGAACAGCGACATCAGCACCACGCGCACGAAGTTCCGTTTGCCCGCCGCTGAGAATGCCTGGCTCCGGGGCCGGCGGTAAACGCGCGCGATTGTTGGCCCCTTTGCCCCTCCGCCGGGCAGTATTACAGCAGTCCCACCGCCCCCGCCGGAGGAAGTTGTGAGCACTGCCCCCGCGACCATCGGACGCCTGCTCGCGTCCGGCCTTCCGTCCAAGCTTTCGGACGCCGACCTCGTCACCCGGTTCGCCCTCGCCCGGGACGGCGACGCGTTCGCCGAACTCACCCGGCGGCACGGACAAATGGTTCTGGCCGCTGCGCGCCGGGCCGTGCGGGATCAGCACCTAGCCGACGACGTGGCCCAGGCGGCGTTCCTTGTTCTGGCGCGAAAGGCGCACGCGCTGTCGCGCCCGGACCGACTGGCCGGATGGCTGTTCGGGGTCACCCGGCGGATCGCGCGACGGGCGGCGGTACACCAGCGCCGGGAAGCCGAACGGACGGTCCCACTGACCGCCGGGATCGCCGCACCGGAGCGGTTGCCGATGGGCGGCGACCTGCCCCAGATGTTGGACGAGGAACTGGATCGGCTCCCCGAGAGCGAGCGGGTGCCGCTCGTCCTCTGTTACCTGGAGGGCCTTACCCAAGACGAGGCCGCGCGGGCGTGCGGGTGGAGCATTCGGACCGTGCGCCGCCGTCTCGCCGCCGGGCGCGAGCGGCTGAAAGCCCGGCTCGAGCGCCGCGGAATTGAACTGGGCTCGGCCCTGGCGGCGCTTGCACTTGCGGGGGACGCGGGCGCCGTGCTCTTGAGTCCGGAAGCAGTTCCGGGGAGCCGCGCAACGGCTCTGGCCCGATCCGAGTTCCGGTGGGTCGCGCGAGGCGCCGCCGCCGGATGGTGCGGCGGCGTGGTCGCCGTCGCGCTCGCGGTTGCGGTCGCGACCGGCTCTTGGTCCGGGCCGCCAGTTCATTCACCGCCCCCGCCCACCCCCGCGGTTCCCGCCGACCTGCCCGAAGGGGCCGCTGTGCGACTCGGTTCGAGCGCGCTGAGTCATCCGGACATGCTTACTCAACTGCGGTTTTCCGAGGACGGCACCCGGCTCTTCTCCTACGGCGGCGGAAAGGTTCGTCAGTGGGACGCCAAGTCCGGGGCCGCGGTCCCGCACCAGGCGCGAGACATCAAGACCACGTTCGGTACCACGTTCCTCTCACCGGACCAGACGAAGGTTGTTGCCCCGCACGTCGATCGCACCCCGCTTCGGTTCTCGGTTCGCGAATACGACCTGGCGACGGGGAAGCACACCGAGCGGTTCGTCGTCCCGTCCCGCACCGGTCCGCGGGGACAAGACATCGGGATCGGGGGGCAACGGTTCGCTCTGTCACCGAACGGTAGCACCCTCGTGGAAGGGCACCCGCACGAAGTTTACCTGTGGGACTTAAAGACGGGGCGCGTTCAGCACCAACTCAAGTTCGACGGCGCGACGACCGGGAATTTCCTGTTCTCTCCGGACGGGAAGCATCTGATTACCGCCGGGAATGATGACCCGTCCGTGAGGTTCTGGGACACGGGCACCGGAAAGCCGTCTCAGGTGCTCACTCGGAACGCAAGGTCGGGCGTGGGCCGGTTGGCGATGTCCGCGGACGGCCGATGGGTCGCCGCCGTGAGCAACGCGCACCTGTCGGGAACCGGAACGGAAGTGGCCGTCTGGGATCAGACGGTGCCCGGTCCCGCGCGAGTGCTGGTGCTGGCCGACGGTTTCGGGTTATTCGGCGCCGCGGCGTTTGGGCCGGGCGGCTTGCTGTACGTGGCCTCGCAGGCGCCCACGGGGGGAGGGGCCACGCTGGTCACCAAATGGGACGTTACCACCGGCAAGCAACTCGCCCGATGGGCCGGCCCGGACGCGAGAGCTTACGGACCGACGGTTGTTGAGGTGAGCCCGGGCGGCTCCACGCTCGCCGTCGGAACGTACTGGGGCGTCATCCGGTTGTACGACACGCGAACCGGGGCCGAAATCGGCCGCCCGTCGTCTCTGCCAGCCACGGTGATCGGGGTCGCGTTCGACCGAACCGGTCGCAACGTCCGGGTGTCCGGTGCCGACGGGTCGAACGCCACCTGGGACGCGGGCACCGGAGCGCTTGTGAGCCGGCGCGCCAGCCCCATCTCCCTCCCGCCCGCTGGCGGGGCCGCTCCCGTGGTACCGAGCCGCGACGGCCGGTGGGTGCTGACCTACGCGCTGAGCGAGCGCGGGGCGCTCCTGCCGTGGCAAGCCGAGTTGTGGGACACGGCGACCGGCGAACGTAAGTATTCCGGCGGCCTTATCGGGCGGGTGAAGGAGCTGATTTCGGTTCCGAGCGGCAAGCACGTCGCCGTCCTGGTTGAATCACGGATCGGGCGCAGCATCCAGGTTTGGGACCTCGCCGCTGGCGAAGTCCTGCCGAACGATCAACCAACGATCGACATGGCAAAGTTCCAGTGGGCCGCGTTCCCGGACGGAAAGACGCTATTCCTGATGAACGACGAGCGAGCCGTCGGCTACGACGTGACGACGGGCCAGGAGCGGTTCTCGTGGGCCGTTGCCGATCACGACGTGCTCGGCCGCCCGCGCCCGGAACAGGCCCCGCGCCCGAACCTGGTTCGCGCCGTAGCGGTGTCGCCGGACGAGAAAACGGTGGCCATCTCGATCGGCGGTGAGGAGTGGCTGGATACGTCGAAGCGGACGCACAACCTGGTCCTGGTCGAGACCCAGACGGGCAAAGTGATACGCCGGTCGCCCACCCCAGAAACATCGGCCGAGTGGCTGGTGTTCTCGCCCGACGGGAAGCATGTGGCCGGCCCGACGTGCGTGTGGGACGCCGCATCGCTGAAGGAGGTTCGGCGGTTCCCGTCTCGCCCCCAGGTGACGGCCGCCGCGTTCAGCCCGGACGGCAAGTCGGTCGCAACCGGTCACGCCAACGGGACCGCCTTGGTGTGGCCGGTCGGTGGGAGCCAATGAGTCCGTGTGATACCGAATGCGGTGAAGAGCGACATGATTCTGTAGCCGGCCTCTGTCAACGAAGTTCAATCCTGGGAAGCCGAAGTTGCGTCCCGGAAATCGGCGCCGTATGAGCGCGTGGCCCACCACACGCCGCACGGGCGGCACGGGAAGACGGTGGCGTCGGGCTCGCGGGCCAGCGGGCGACCGCACGCCGGGCACGGGGCGCGGTTCAGTGGCGCCCGGACGATGACCGCGCAGCCCGCCAGGAACCCGACGCCGCCGAGCCACACCGCCCACGCACCGGCCCCGAGCGCGTGCGCCGCCCCGCCGCCGAGGAGCGCGAGCCCGACCACCGCAGCCCCGGCGAGCACACGCCGCGCGGTGGTGCGGTCGTAATCGGGGTGCGGCCGGCGCTCCACGCGGGTGTCCTCCGGGTTCGGCTCAGTGCGGGGCCGGGATCGCTCCGCGGTGCCCCGGGCGAGAAGCGCCGCGGATTACCTTGCCCACGTAAATGAGACAGCCGAACGCCACCAAGAGGTAGATGTGGCGGTTGTCGGAGAACGTGGTCGAGGTCAGCAACTTATAACCGGTGTCCGACACGTTGGTCCCCCCGTACTCGGTGACAACAGTGCGGGTGTCGCTCGTTTGCGTGACCAAGAAGCGGTACCGTTCCCCCTTGGTGCCCACGCCACGTCCTTCAAACCGCCCGTCCGGTTGCGGGTCGAGTGTGACGTCCCGGAGGTCGAACCGCCCCCGCAGGTGGGCGCGCAGTTCGTCGGCGGAAAGCGGACGGTTCGAGCCGTTGGCGCGCAGCCACTCGCCGGCGGCGATCAGGGACGCCAGCACGACCACCGGGGCCAGCAGCTTGCGGAACATGGCTCTCCTTCGAAGCGCGTCGTGATGGATGGTACCCGACCCGGGCGGGCCGCGGAAGCCGGCCCGAAGGCAACCGCCCCCCCGCCCCCCCCGCGCCGTGCTCGCCGCCCCGGTCCGCGGAGCTTCCGTGGACCGGCGGAAGGGAGGAGAGCAAAGACAACCCACCCCCCGGCCCCCTCCCTAAAGGGAGGGGGTGGCGCCGAGAGGAGTGGTTCCGGCGCGGGAGGGGGCGCATGCGGGCAGACCCACCCCCCGGCCCACTCACTTCAGGGAGGGGGTGGCGCCGAGAGCGTTGGTCCCGGTGCGAGAGGAGCGTGCCACGCTTCGCGTTCGCCCGTATTTTGCTCCCCTCCCTTCAGGGAGGGGCTGGGGGGTGGGTCTACGCCCGGCGCCCCCCCCGCACCAGGACCACTCCTCCCCGCGCCACCCCCTTACCTTCCGCTGGCCCACGGAAGCTCCGCGGACCGGGCCGGCGGAAGGGAGGTGGGCCGGGGTCGGGCTGTGTTTGGCCCGGGTGCGGTTCTCCCGCGTGGGTTATGAACCCTGTTCATCCTGTCGATCCTGTCTTCATGAGTGCGAGGCCCGATGGGGCCGGAACGAAGCCCCAACCAGCCGTCCGTTCCGCCACCGATTCCCAAGAAGTCGAGGTCGCCCCTCACCCGCTTTCCCGGACGCGAGCCCGTCGCTGACGATACCCACCTTCACCGCGTCCTGCGCGCCGCGTGCCATCTGGTATTAGGCGGAGCCATCGCGAACCAGCTTCAATCGAGTTCGCTCGGCTGATACCGGTTCGGTTACTCCTCACCCTCGCGATGGGTGAAACGCGCGTGGTACGAGAAGCCGCTACAACCGACCGAGCCGGGCGTCCGCCCCCGCAATGTGCCGAGCGCCCGGAGCGCCTTTGGAGCGGTCACGCAGAAGAGAGGAACCGGGACGGATCGCCTCGCCCGCGGTTGACGCGGCTCACGTGTAACGGGGGTTACAGCATCGCACGGGTGGTACTTGAACGGGGCGCCGACGGGACATTCGCTACCGGCCAGCTACCAACTCGCTGGGTGATCGCTACCCACGAATCCCACGCTTCTGGCCCCGGGCGCGGCTCTCGAAATCGGTCGGAATGCCCCCGAACGGCTCCAATCAGCAGGACACAACATGTTGCAGAAAATGCCGTTATGTCCGAAGCCGCCGGTGCAGTTGGCCTCGACGCTGTGAATGAGCCCCGGTGCCGATCGCTTCACACGGCGCGGCACGAACTACCAGAACGACCAAATAGAGTGAAATAAGGGGTGTGGACATGTGCGGTGTGCGGACAGACGGTTCAGCGAACGGGGACGTGTTGGCCCGCCCCGGTTCCGCGGAGATGGGCACGGACCTCTCTCGGGTTGTTACGGCGGGTTCGGCAGCGGCGGAGCAGGTGCCGCCCACCCGCTCACGGGCGGGGCGGCATTTGCCCCCATTCCGGCTACTTGAACGCTTCCCACTCCTTGCCCAGCAGCGCGGCGGCGATCTTCAGCTTGAGGATCTCGTCGGTGCCCTCGTAGATGCGGCACACGCGCACGTCGGTGAGGTGCCGGCCGGGGCGGTAGAGGGTGCTCCACCCGCGACCGCCGAACACCTGAACGGCGCGGTCGGCGGCGTCCCAGGCCGCGTTGGTGGCGAAGAACTTGGCCTGCGCCGCGAGCAGGTCGGCCTGCCGCGCGAGGTCCTTGTCGCCCGGGCTCGCACCCGAACGGTCCTTGGCCTCGGCAGCGCGGACCAGCAGGGCGTCCGAGGCGACGCGGTCCATCTCCATGTGCGCGATGTGTTCCTGAACGAGCTGGTGCCGGGCGATCTCCTTGCCGTGCTGCTTCCGCTCCTTGGCATACCAGATCGCCTCCGCGAGGCAGTCCTCGATCACCCCCAGGCACCCGGCGGCGACGCTGAGGCGCCCGCTCACGAGGGTGCCCATCGCCACGCGGAACCCGTCGCCCTCCTCGCCCAGCAGGTTCTCCGCGGGCACGGCCACGTCGTGCATCTCGAACATCGCGGTGTTGGAGGTGGGCATCCCCATTTTGGCGTTCGCGGCGAAGCTCTCGGCCTCGAACCCCTTCGCGTTCGTGTCCACGACGAACGCGGAGATGCGGCCCGTGCCCACCTGCCCCGCGGGGTACGCGAACGCGACCACCGCGTGCGCGATGCCGCCGTTGGAGATCAGGTACTTCACCCCGTTGAGGAGGTAGTGGTCGCCCTTCTTCTCGTAGGTGGTAGTCATCTCGCGCGGGTTGCTGCCGGCCTCCGGCTCGGTGAGCCCGAAGGCGAGGATCTTCTCCCCCTTCACGGCGGCCGGGAGGTACTTCCGCTTGAGCGCCTCGCCGCCCCACGTCTGAATCGGGTACGCGCCGATGCTCAGGTGCCCGGAGAAGAACGTGCGGACGGTGGTGCCCTCGCGGCCGATGCGGGCGAGGGCCTTGAAGTAGCTGACGGCGTCGGCGCCGCGCCCACCGTACTCCGGGTGAACGTTCATGCCCAGGAGGTTGTACTTCGCGGCGAGCGGCACCACTTGATCGTTGAACTGCCGGTTCGCGTAGGCGAACTCTTCGGCCGGCCGCACCTCCTGGCAGAACGCTTCGGTGTCGGCGGCCAGTTTAACGGGGTCGAACGCCATGATTCCGGCTCCTCGGCACGGGTGAAGAAGTGCGAACGGGATACCGGAATTGTACGTCACGCGTTAACCCAAATCCCAGAGCGTGATCGTCTCCTTCTGCCCGCTGCCGACCGCCGCGACGTTCCCGTCCGGCGACACGGCGAGGCAGTCCAGCCCGCCGGTCTGGAAGGTGTAGGTGCGGTCGAGGGTAAGGGCGTGCGTGTCCCAACACTTCACGGTGGCGTCGCGGCTCGCGGTCCAGAGCCGCGAGCCGTCCGGGGTGAGGGCCATTGCGGTGATGCGGCCGGTGTGCCCCTTGAGCTTCGTTCGGTACAGCCCGCCCGGCAGCCCGTACACGACGATCTTCCCGCCGACCAGCGCGAACAGGTGCCGGTTGTCGGCCGAGAACGCGAGGTCTTCGGGTTCGTAACGCTTCGTCTCGATGTTTGTGCCGCGCGACGAATCGACCGGTGGCCAGTGCCAGAACTGACGACCGATCGCCACGTGCGACCCGTCCGGCGCGAACGCAATCGCCCGGGCGGACCCGTCTACGACTCGCGGGAGATCTGCAACGGAGCCGTCGGCGAGTGAATACTGAACGCACTGTCGCATCCCAATAAGGGGCGACTCAATCAATCCGAGTACCGAGGCGCCATCTGGGCCGAGACACGGGCCGACGATCGTGGCCGCCCACTGAGTTGCGAATACGCGGAAGGCAGCACGATCGACGAAAATGAGCCCGCTTCGCTCGCGGTGAACCGCAACATGTTCGCCGCCACGGGACAGGAAAATTTTCCGAAGCGGAGGGGCTCGATCAGGCACCATCGCGAGCGCGTGACGGAGAACAAGGCACGCTTGTTCCGCCCCGCTCAGCGGATCCCACATCCGCACGGAGTTGTCATCGCCAGCGGACACGAGGAACCGCCCCTCCGGGCCGAACGCCAGAGCCGTGACCGCGTTCGCGTGTGCGTGCCAGGTGAGCATCGAGGCCGCCCGAAGGTGTGCCCGGCCGTTCCAGTCCCGGGTGCTCGGTTCCCGGTGGCACCCGCGGCCGCGCGTTCCGGAACCGACAGGAGCGCGTTCATCATAGCGGAGGTGGACGGGAGGAGGGGCGCGTGGCGGGCGCGGGTGCCGAGCGGTGGCCGCAAGCGCGCGGGCACACGCCGGCGGCAAGAACACGAAGCGGACACACGGGCCGGAATTCGTTCATTCCAGTAGTTTCAAGTTTGGCGACAGCCGTGATGAGATCAATCGCAGGACCGGACACGCCGAGGTTGCCCCCCCCTGCGGGCGGCGCACAACCAACTTGAAACGACTGAAATCCAGTTGAAGGGCGGAAACGGGATGCGCTGGCAAGCCCAAGCTATTACCCTCGCACGGGGAGACGTATGACAAACGATGAACGCGGGGACGAACCGCTCCCTCCCAAACGCCCCCGCCGCCGGGCGCCGTCGGTCGGTCCGGCCTTCGTCGCCTTCGTGGTTGCGGTCGCCCTGACCCTGACCACTCAACTCGTCGCCGGCATGGCAATCGGGGTGTGGTACGTCGTGACCGGCGGCAACGCAAAGAGGCTCGCGGCCGACCTGCCGGACCTGCTTGCCGACACCCCGATCTTCGTCGCACTGAATTTGGTGAACCAACTCGCCCTGCTCGCGACGGCGATCGCCGCCGCCCGGATCGCCCCGGTCCGGCCGCGCGGCGGCCTCGGGTTCGTCCGACCGGCCCTGACGGCCTGGGGGTACCCGGTCCTTGCGATCGGGTCGCTCGTCCCGCTCGCGGTCGGGGTCGCGGGCGCGGAGGCAGTGTCGCTGGTGGCACCACCGGACGAGACGTTCGGGCGGGCCTTTGAGAAGGTGACGCCGGTGGCGGCGGTGCCATTCGTCCTGTTCATCGCCCTCGTGCCGGGGCTGATCGAGGAGGCCTTCTTCCGCGGGTACGTACAGCGGCGGCTCCTCGCGCGGTGGCCGGCGTGGGCCGCCATCGCCACCACGGCCGGGCTGTTCGGCCTCATCCACATCTACCCCGCCAACATCGTGTTCGCGTTCCTGGTCGGGCTCTGGCTGGGGGCGGTCGCGTGGCGCACCGGATCAGTATGGCCGGCCGTCCTATGCCACGCGTCCATCAACGCAGCGTCGAGCGTTTGGAACCTGGGAACGAGGTTCGGGGTGATCCCCGCCGACCCGCCCAATTCCGCGATGGGGATAGGGGGAGTCCTGGCGCTCGTGTGCTTCCTCGCCTCGGTCCGGCTCCTCGCACGCGACCCGTCGAAACGGGCGCCGGAGGCGGCACAGGAAGCGGGATGAGTGGGACGGCCGGGTGCTGCCCCGGTGGCGGCCGAAGCGTCACCAGGCGCGCCCTCCGCAAGCCGTGCCGCGTGCGGGTGATGAACGCAATGTTTGGCAAAAGGAACCTCGCACGGCACGAAGGTTCCGATGAGAGCATGGGCATGACGACCCGGGACAACGCCGACGCGGCCGACCGGTTCGGTAACCGCTTCGCTGCCCCAAGGTCATTCGTGGGTCGGGAACGCGCTCCGGACCAAAGACTGAGAGAAGTGCGCCGGCAAAATTCGGGCGACGGCACACATGCTCATCGCACTCGGTCGGGTCTACATCGGACCGGTTAACGGTCTATTCGGGCGCCCGTCGGCCGAACAGCCGATCGCGCCGATAGATGCCGATTACGACCAGCGCGACAGCCCCGAGCGCGAGCCCGGCCGGGGCGGGAACGGGGACGGGGTCGTTCGGGCCACCGCCCGGTGGGATTTCGACATCCGGTGGGGGCGGATTGCCCGGCGGGGGCACGTCCCCGCCGCCCGGCGGCGGTGGGGACACGGGCGGCGGCGACGAGGGCGGCGGTTGATTCGGGTTGTTCGGCCCGCCGCCCCCGCCGTTGCCACCAATACCTAACCCGCCGCCCCCGCCGGAGCCGCCAGGCCCGCCGCCCAGCGGCACGATGCCGGGACCGCCGCCCCCGCCGCCGGCGGTCAGCGCGCGGGCGAACGTCCCGGCGCCGCCCGCGCCGCCGCCGGCGTACCGCAGCGCGAACTGCGCTTGCGCGACGATCCCCTTGGCGTTCTCGACCCCCTGTAACCGGATCAGTTCGCGCCCGGTGAGGTCCGCGTTCTCGGTCGCAAGGGCCTCTTCGGTCCCGGTCAGAGTGCCGAGGTACTCCTGCGCCCGGGCGACGTACTGCGGGGCCTCGTTTTGGGGATAGTTCGCCCGGAAGTCGCCCGCGAACAGGTCCAGGGCGACGTTCCCTTCGGCGGGTTCGGCCTCGTGGACGACCTCCCACAGGGCCACCTGGAACGCGACCGCGTCGGTCGGGTTCGTGGGCTTCCGGACCGGATCGCGGAAGTGGCGGGCGAACAGTTCCCCTACGAGCCGGCCGCGGCGGTTCGTGGCCGCGTCGAGCCGCTCCTTCGGGGCGCCCGCGAGGTTGTAGTTCGCGGGATCGTACAGGTTGTTGGGACGGAACCGGTACATCTCGCCCGCGACGACGGGCACCCGCACCTGGGCGCAGTAACCGGTAAAGGTGCGGTCGAGCCCGTTGGTGCCGAACTCGGTCCGGGGCACCTCCCAGCGGAACACGCCGGCGGAGCACTCACCCGCCTCGCCGCCCAGTTTGTACCGGAACGCCTCACGGGGCTCGAGTCGCGTGTACAGGACGTCGAAAGCCGGTTCCTGTTCGGAGGGACGGGGCGGTTCGGCGACGGCGACCGGGGCGACCACAAGGGGCGCGGCGAGCAGATAAAACCGCGGAGAGAATAACGGCATCAACTACGACCTCCGTGTGTGCGTAACTAGGGAGCAAAACGAGTGCCCGTCCGGCCACAGTCCATTAGCCGAACGAACGTGTCGTCACCGACGCCGGGCGCGCCAGTTCGGGCGACACCAGCACCAGCGTGTCCTCCCGCAGCGGACCGAGGCACGCCGGATCGACCGCCGTGCCGTCGGCGGACGCTGAAACCACCTCGCCCCGGGTCAGCGACTTCACGGCCACCGTCTTCCGCCCGAGGTGCAGACCTTCAAGCCCTTGATCGTGGTTAACGCAGTCGGTGAGTCACGGCCGTCCCTTCGCGGTTGCGGGCTCTTGTTGCGGTCCACTGCACGCGGCACGACGTAATGCGCTAAATCGAGTGCCTCGACAACACCACTGCCGTTACAGCCGCTCGGTCGTGCGGAACCGGGGCACCATTATTGCAAGCCCGGCCGGAAGGGACCAGAGCAGTCGAGTGCGGCCTGCGGGCTCGTGGGAAAAGGGCAGACGTGGTTTTGGTGTGAAGTGCGGCCCGTTTGCAAAGCGATGGTGCGGGACGTGCATTATAAGGCCGAGTCGATCCACGATCCGAACTGTCGGAATCTGTTATGGCCGTTGTCTTTGTAACGCAGGCAGTCCCGTCTGTGCGGCCTTCGTGCGCCGCACAAACGGGACCGCTTGCGTCACAAGAAATAGACACAACCGACCGGTTCACACGTTTAAAAGTCCCATGTTTCGGACCCGCGCGACTTCTTCCGGGGGCGCGGGGCCGGTTCCGGTTCGCTCTCCTCGACCGGCTCCGGCGGGGCGGGCCGCGGCGCGCGGACGATCGGCACCTCCTCGTCCGCGTCGCTCATCTCGGCGACCGGCTCCTCGTCGGCGGCGCGGCGCCCGCCCTCCCCCTTCGCCCGCAGGACCACCTTGATCGCCACCTCCGGAAACGGGAACGTGTCGCGCAGGGTCTTGGTGAGGTACCGCACGTAGGTCTGCTCGAACAGCTCGGGGCCGTTGGTGAACAGCACGATCGTCGGCGGGTTGATGCCGATCTGCGTCGCGTAGAACACCTTCGGCGTCTTGCTGCCTGCCATCGGCGGCGGGCTGGCCTCCATCGCGGCGCGGATCACGCGGTTCAGGTCGCCGGTGCCGACGCGGACGGCCGCCTGCTTGTGGAGCTGCACCGCGAGTTGGAGCACCCGCAGCACGTTCTTCCCGTCCTTCGCCGTGATGAACGCGATCGGGACGTGGTCGAGCATCGGGAACATCTTCCGCATGTACTCGGCCATCTCCTCGGTCGTCATCCCGTCCTTCACCAGGTCCCACTTGTTCACGACGAAGATGGCCGGCTTGTTCTCCTCAACAACGTACTCGGCGAGCTGCTTGTCCACGCGGCTCACGCGGTGCCGGGCGTCGAAGAAGTGCATCACCACGTCGGCCCGGCGCACCGACCGCTGCGCGCGGTGGTTGCTGTAGAACTCGATGTTGGTGCCCATCTTCGCGGTCTTGCGCACGCCGGCGGTGTCGATCGCCACGTACGACTTGCCGTCCCGCTCGATGCGCACGTCCACGCTGTCGCGGGTGGTGCCCGGGATCTCGGACACGATCACCCGCTCGCCGCCCGCGAGGCTGTTTATGAAGGTGCTCTTCCCGGCGTTGCGCCGGCCGACGATGGCGAGCATGAGCGCCGGCTCCGCGGGCGCGACCTCGCCGGTGTCCGGCGGCAGCCGGGCCACGATCGCCTCGAACAGCTCGTCCTTGCCGAGCTTCTGATCGGCGCTCACGCACAGCGGCTCGCCGTAGCCGAGCCGGTTGAACTCGCCGGCCTGCTCGCCCAGCTTCGCGGTGTCGGCCTTGTTCGCGACCAGGATGACGGGCTTGTTGATGGTCCGCAGACGCGCCGCCACGTCCTCGTCGAGGGGCACGATGCCTTCGCGGATGTCCACCATGAACACCACCACCGCCGCGGACTCGATCGCGAACTGGATCTGGCGCTCCACGTCGGCGCTCAGGTCGTCCACGTCGACGATGCCGATCCCGCCCGTGTCCATAAGGTCCCACACCCGCCCGCCGTACTCGACGACGGTGGACACGCGGTCGCGGGTGACGCCCGCGGTGGGGTCCACGATGCTGATCCGCCGCCCGGCGAGCCAGTTGAACAGCGACGACTTGCCGACGTTCGGCCGTCCGACAATCGCCACGAGGGGCAGCGCCACGACGTAACCTCAAAAGAAGACAGAATGGCCGAAAAAAGCACAGAACGCACACAAGAAGACAGAATCGCGCCAAGCCTGAAGGGATCACAAGAGGGACAAGAGCATTGATCTCGGTCCTGGTGATCCCGTCAACGAGCGGCCCGCGCCTTTCGCCTCACCACAGCGTGTACCCGCCGTCCACGACGACCGTGGCCCCGGTGACGTAGCTGCCCGCGTCGCTAGCCAGGAACACGGCCGCCGGCCCGAGCTCCTCCGGCTCGCCCATCCGGCCCATCGGGATGTGCGACACGAACTCGTTCTGGAAGGTCGGCTTCTCGCCGAACCACTTGCGGTTCGGGGCGGTGAGGAACACCCCGGGGGCGATGGCGTTCACCCGCACCCCGCGCGGCGCCCAGTCCGCCGCCAGCGACTTCGTGAGGGCCGTGAGGGCCGCCTTGGCGGTCTCGTAATGGCGGCCCCGGATGCCCTTGATCGCGATCGGCCCCGCGATGCTGGTCACGTTCACCACGGCCCCTCGGCCGCGTTCGAGCATCCCGCGACACAGTTGCTGGCAGCACACCAGCGCGCTGGTCAGGTTCAGATCGACCAGCTCCCGCCACTGCGCGAGCGGCACGTCTTCCGTGGCCACATCGACCCGGCGCCCGCCGACGTTGTTCACCAGCACGTCGATCAGCCGGTTCAGGCCCAGCACGTCGCGGCACGCGGCCTCGGCACCGGTGGGCGTGGACACGTCCCCGGGCACGACGGCAACGAAACGGCCGAGGGCGGCCAACTCGCTGCGGACGGTTTCGAGCGCGGCAGGGTCCCGGCCGACGAGCACGAGGTCGGCGCCGGCCTCCGCGAGCGCCTGGGCCATCGCGCGGCCCAGCCCCCGGCTGCCGCCGGTGACCACCGCAGTGCGTCCGTCGAGCCGGAACCGGTCCAAAACGCCCATCACGCTCCCGATTTCAGCGCCGCCTCGCGTGGCCATCAGCTTAATATAGGGACAACAACCCCGAAGCGGCGGGCAATCGATGGCGAAGTGCGATGAGGGCTACCGGTGCGAGGTGTGCGGGCGCGACGTGGAGGCCGTCACCGATTCGGACCTTTACCTGCGGTTCGTGCTGGGCGAGGTGTCGCTCGAAACCCTGCACCTGCTGCCGGAACGGCATTTGCGGTGCAACCCGGCGCTGGCCCAGTACATCGTCGACCCGGCGTTCGCGCCGGTGGCGTGTGATGGGCCGTTCGCAAAGGCGGAAATGGACGCCCCGTTCGTTACAGCGGAGGAGCGGCGGGTGTCGCGCGGGTACCGCCGGTTGTGTGCGATCCCGACGCTCGGCCTCGCGGTGCCGGAGTACCCGCTGAGCGTGACGCCCGACGGCGGAGCCGATTAGCGATCGCTGGAGGAGCCATGAAAGCGTTATTCGCGGTCTGTGCGGTGTTCACGCTCGCCGTTGGTGCGCGGGCCGAGGAGTCCGGGCCGAAGGCCGGCGAGACGGCGCCCGCGCTGAAAGCGTTCGGCGTCGCGGGCAAGGTCGAAGGTAAGGAGGCAGACTTGGTCGCGGACCGCAAGGGCGAACCGACGGTTTACGTGTTCGTGCGGGCGGAGGAGAGCGGCGTCCCGGTCGGCGGGCGCCCGGTGGCGCGGTTCCTGAAGGAGTTGGACAACAAGATCGGCGACACCGCGGAGAAGGCCGAGGTGGTGGCCGTGTGGCTCGGCGAGAAGGCGTTCGACAAGCACAAGGAGTACCTGCCGCGGATCAACATGTCGCTGAAGTTCGCGAAGACCTCGCTCGCGGCGTTCGACGGCGAGAAGGGCGGCCCCAACAACTGGAACGTGAACCCCGACGTTCACCTGACGGTGGTGCTCGTGACCAAGGGGAAGGTGGCGAAGTCGTTCGCGTTCACCTCGGTCAACGAAACCGACGTGAAACCCGTACTCGAAGAGCTGGCGAAAGCCCTAAAATCCAAGTGACCCGCGGAGCGCCGTAGGCGGGCAAATTCGGCCACTCGTATCGCCGTACTGTCGCTGACATCAACGCGCGTACCGGCCGAGAAGCAGAAAAAGACGTAAGTTGAAGGGATGGCGGGCGCGGGTCCGTCGCAGCGGGTAGAAGACTTCGTTTTGAGGAAAGTCGCGCCGAATTGAAGGCAAGCGATTCTGCCAGCGCCGCTTGGCCCCTGGGCCGTACACTGTTGTAATCACATCTGCGTCATCGTGACGCGCCCTGGCATTA
>NZ_JAXBLV010000190.1:0-65119 GCF_034097035.1 Gemmata algarum | reverse complement strand
GGTGTGGTTTTGTTGACGGGCCCCCGCCGGGGAGCGGGATACGTGGCACCGCTCCCGGGCGGTCGCGGCTCGTCAAGAAAGCGACACCGCAGGTGGGTTCATGTACGAGAGCGCTCGGCCGCGCTTAATCGCGGCCCCCGCTCAGCCGCTCGACCACCTGCGCGAGTTCGACCGGGTCGGCCGGCTTCAGCAGAAACGCGGCGGCGCCCGCCGCCAGGGCCGCGCGGCGCACGCTCCCGGCCGTGTGCCCCGTCACCACAACGACCGCCGGCGCTTTCGGCAACCGCCGCACCCGACGCACGAACTCGCACCCGTCACCGTCCGTCAGGTCCAGGTCGGTCACGAGCACGGAAGGTCGGATTTCGGCCACCGAGCTGATGACCGCGTCCGCGGAGCGCGCCTCGCGGGCGTCAAACCCGTTGAGGCGTAACACGGCGGTCAGACTGGCCGAGTCGTCTGGAGCGCCGGCGGCGACCAGAACCCGCGCCCCGCCCAGCGGGCGCATGACGAGGTCCGTGGCGGTCATGGCGACCTCCGCGTGAGTGTGACAGGTGGTGCGTGAGCGAGAATACCGCCCGCCGCACCGTCCCCTAAGCCGGATAGCACCGAAAAGTTTACCACCCGGCGGCCGCCAAGTACACCCCCGCGACTGAGCCCACGCTCAATCAGTCGCACGCCGCTCGTACTCAGCGGCACCGGATCCCGTGGTACTCAAGCGGGAACTCGTAATCTTTGCGGAGCGGGTGCCCCACCCAATCGTCGTTGAGCAGGATGCGCACGAGGTTCGGGTGCCCGGTGAAGAACACGCCCACGAGATCGTACACCTCGCGCTCGTGCCAGTCGGCGGTCTTCCACACGCCCGACAGGCTGGGCACTTCCGGCAGTTGTCCGGGTTGGTCGCCCTTCCAGCGCGGCAGCACCAGTTTGAGCGTAAACCGGCGCCCCGGGAACGCGAAGCTCGACAGGTGGTAGAGCACTTCGACGTGCGGCTCGAACCCGGCTTTCGCGACCTTCTTCGGATCCGGTTCGAGGTAATCGACCCCAGTTATATCGTTCAGCAAAGCGAATTTCAACCGCGAATCGTCGCGTAGGAACACGCACACGTTCACCAGCTCCGCGGGCTCGACCGTAACGAACGGGTCGAGCGCGTCGGCCTTCGCGCCGGTGATTACGGAGCCGAACTGCGATTGCAGCAGCGCGATGATTTCGCCGGCGGTCATGTGGCGGCTCCGGAGCGGTTCCCGACATCGTACCGGACCGCAGGGACAGTTAGAATAGCCGGTGGAGGACACCCATGCCGCTGCGCGACCATTTCCGCCCGCCGCTCGCCGATAAACGCCGCTGGGACGTTTTGCATGGGGGCTGGCCGATGACCATCGTTCAGCGCCTATTCCCGCTGCTGCCGGAACGGTATTACGCCGGCCCGAGCGTCCACCTCAGCCACTCGTTCGAGGTCGATATCGGCGCGATGGACGAAGGAGACGCTGAGCCGAGCGCCTCAGGCGCGTACCAGGACACGGGGGGCGGGGTGGCCGTCCAGACGCGGCCGACCGTCACGCCGGTGCCAACGCTCACCGTCGAAACCGAATGGCCCGACCAGGAAGAGTACGAGGTGCGCATTTACGACGAGGACCGCGGCGGCCGGTTGGTCGCCGCGATCGAGATCGTGAGCCCGGCGAACAAGGACCGGCCCGAGAGCCGCAGAGCGTTCGTCGCCAAGTGCGCCGCCATGCTCCAGCAGGACGTGTGCGTGTCGATCGTGGACGTGGTCACGGTCAAACAGTTCAACCTGTACGCGGAGTTGATGGAGTTGCTCGACCGGACAGACCCGGCGCTGAAACCGGAACCGCCGGCGGTGTCCGCCGTGACGCTGCGCGGGCAAAAGCACCCCAAGAAAAAATCACAGCTCGATGTCTGGTTTTACCCGTTGGCTATCGGCCAACCGCTACCGGCGCTGCCGTTGTGGTTGGACGTTGACCTTGCCGTGATGCTCGACCTCGAAGGCAGTTACGAGGATGCGTGCCGGGTGCTGCGGATCGCGTGAGTCGGTTCAGCCCGGCGCGTCAAAGTACGCCGACCGCACGCCCCCCATCGTGACCGAGTCGCGCGTCACCTTCGACACCCGCACCGGCCCGACCGCGTCGTACACCACCACGAAAATCAGCGGCGCCGCGAGCGTACCGACGAGCGCGCCCACCACCAACCACAGCGGCGCGCCGCCCGGCTGGTGCCGCAACAGAACCACGCCGACCCACAGCAGCGCGCACGCCGCGCACACGGTCAGCACCGCCCGCGTAAACCGCCGCGCGTAGTGGCGGTGCCGGTCGCACGTGGTGGTCGTCACGAGCGTATCCGGCGGGTCGAGCGGCGGGGCGACCCGACACGCCGCCCGGTGGCGCCAGCCGGCGCGCAGGTCGCCCCACAACCCGTACAGCACGAGCGGCAGCAGAACGAGAGCGATGCAGCCCGAGATCGGATCGTCACCGAGGGAGACGTTGCCGCCCGCCCCGCTCCGGGACGGCGCGTCGAGGCGCGGGTTCGTCACCCGGCGCTCATGGGTGTGGGTCGCCGGCGCGCCGCAATACATGCACGCCATCTTCACCGACGCTTGGTCGCCGCGGTGGAAAATCAGTTCGGGCGCGGGCGAATCGCTCATTCACTTCACCGGCCTTGCGCGTTCCTTGTTGTCCTTCAGGAACTCGACCGCCTTTGCGGGGTCGGTCAGTTCCGGCGGGAGCGCCACGCGGCCCGTTCGCGCCGGCACCGGGAGCGCCGCGGGCTGCCCCTCCGTCAGCTCACGCATCTTGCGGATCTTGTCCTGCACGCGCATGAGCCCTTCCAGCAGCGCCTCCGGACGCGGCGGGCACCCCGGGACGTACACGTCCACGGGGACGATGAGATCGACGCCCTTCGCGACGTTGTAGCCGTACTTGTAGTACGGCCCCCCGCCGCACGTGCAGGCGCCCATCGCGATCACGAACTTCGGGTCCGGCATCTGGTTGTACAGGCGCCGCACCCGCTCCGCCATTTTCAGGTTCACCGTACCGGCCACGATCATCAGGTCGGCCTGGCGCGGGGTGGCGCGGAACGCACCCGCCCCGAACCGGTCGATGTCGTACCGCGGCGCCCCGGTCGCCATCATCTCGATGGCGCAGCACGCCAGCCCGAACGTCATGGGCCACAGCGACGACTCCCGCGCCCAGTTGATCGCGTGCTCCAGGTTCGTGGCCACGAACCCGTCGCGCATCGCGCCTTCGAGCAGTCCCATGAGGTCACTTCTCCGGTTTGGGGCGCGGGGCCGGGGCGCCGGCGGGTGGCGGCGGGAACCGTTTCCACAGTTCGGCCCGGAACGCCCGGAAATCGCTGCGCGTGCGGACCGGGTCGAGGTCGGCGTCGGTGTCGATGTGGCGGGGGTTCGTCGGGCCGCGGTAGAACGGGCCGTCGAGCAATTCGGTCAGCAGCGCGACCGCCCGGGCCGCCCACCGCTCGCGGGGCTCGGGGGGAGCGGACCGGGCCGCCTGCGCGAGCGCGCAGGCGGCGTTGTACCGGACGCCGGCCAGATTCGGGTCGCGGCCGGCGGTGGCGAGCAGGTCATCGACGCGGCGGTCCAGGTCGGCCACCTCCCCGGCTTGTACCCGGTGGACCAGCGCGAACGAGCGCTGGTTGGCGACCATCTGCCGGACGAACGGCGTGCTGGGCGAGGTCTTCAGAACGACGTCCGCCGCGGCCATCAGTTCGGCCCGCCGCCGCTCGGCGTCTTCCGTCCGCCCCAGGCTCGTGAGCAACCGGACCTCCTGGTTCAGGATCATAATCTGGTAGGACCGGTACTGGAACGCATTCGGGTAAACGGCGAGCAGCCCGTCGAACACCTCCGCGCCGGCGCGGAGCTGGGCGACGGCCCGGGCCGGTTGGGCCGTCGCCAGCGCCATCCCGTCCATCGTCTTGAGCAGCCCGTCGGTCATATCGAACAGGTCCCGGTAATGCGCCGGTGCGGCGGGGTCCGGGATCGTTTCGGCAACAAGCGTGGACGCCCGTCGCACCTTCGCCAGCCCGTCCGCGGGGCGGCCGGCGTTGAAGTCGAAGATGGCCACGGAAGCGATCGCGTAGACCGCAAGGGCCCGGGTGGCGAACGGGCACTCGGGACGGGCGAGCAGTTCGTCCACCTCCCGCAGCGCGTCGCGGAACAGCGGACCGGCCGTCCGCGGCTCCGACTGCATGGTGAAGAACCCGTACCCGATCAGGCACGACACGAGCGTCTGCCGGGCGTCGTCGCTCGGCGCGGTCGCCGCGGCCCGCCGTGCCGCGGCGACCGCGTCCCGGTACACGGCCAGCGCGTCCCCGGCCCGCCCCGCGCTGGCCGCCTCGTTGGCCGCGAACAGCCGGGCCTCTGCCAAGTCCGCTACGAACCGCGGGTCGTCCGGGAAGTCCGCGACCAACCCTTCGCACAGGACCCGCGCCCGGCCCAGGTAGTCGCCGGCCTTCGGGTAATCGGCCAGCAGCAAGTACGCCCCGCCGATCCGCCGGTACGCAACGGCCGTTTCCCGCCGGATGACCGGGTCGTCGGCCTCCCCGAAGCCCTCGTAAAACGCGAGGGCGTCTTCGAGCACCCGGCGCCGCTCGGCGGCGAGGGCCGGGTCCCGCGCCCACCGCGCGGTGCCGGCCCGGTTCACCGCCTTCTCGATCGCCTCGACCGCCTTGCCGAGCCGGGCCGCCGCCCGGCCCCGCTCCCGCTCGGCCACCGCCCCGAGCCGCCGCGCCTCGGCCTCGGCCGCCTGCGCGTCCGCTTCGGCCGCCTTCGCCTCCGCCCGCTCCCGGTGGGCCTTCACCATCCCGACGGCCGTGCCCGCGACGCCGAGCACCAGAACGACAATGAGAGCCGCCCCGCCCGCGATAATCGCCTTGCGGCGCTTCTGCTGTTCGCCCTCGCGGACGGCCGCGGCGAGCCGCTCCCGCTCCGCCGCCTCGGCCCGCTCGTCGGCCGCCTGCCGCAACCCCGCAACGGCGGTCGCGACTTCGGTCGCCGTCGCGGGGCGCACCGCCGGGTCGGTCGCCAGGCACCGCTTGCACAGCGCGATCAGTTCCGAATCGGCCCCGCTCGCGTCCAACCGCCCGAGCGCCTCCTCGGTGCGCCCGGCCGCCGCGTTCCGCCACACGGATTGCGCGCTCGCGCCGCCGAACGGCGGCGCACCGGTCAGGAGCGCGCACAGCACCGCCCCGAGCCCGAACACGTCCGACCGACAATCGACGCTTTCGCCCGCGCCGCGGGCCTGTTCCGGCGGCATGAACGCCGGCGTGCCGAGAACGCTCCCCACCTGCGTGAACGACGCGCTCGATTCGCGGAGCGACGGGGCCTCGTCGCTCGCGGCGGACGCGCGGCCCGCGTCCGCCGCATCGCTCGGGGTAGCCGGGCTCAGGAACTTGGCGAGCCCCCAGTCCATGACCTGCACTTCGCCGAACGCCCCCACCATCACGTTGGCCGGTTTGAGGTCCCGGTGGATGACGCCGTGCGCGTGCGCGTACCCGACCGCCTGGCAGACGCTCTCGAACCGGCCCAGCCAGCGCGTCGGCGACGGCCCTTCGTCCTTCAACAGCTCTTCGAGCGTGCGCCCTTTAATCAATTTCATGGCCAGGAACGGCCGCCCGTCGTCCCAGGTCCCCACTTGGTAAACGGCCGGGATGCCGGGATGCTGGAGCTGCGCCGTGATGCGGGCCTCTTCGACGAACCGGGCCGCCGCGGCGGAGTCGGGGGCGTAGCGGTCCTGGAGGAGTTTGACGGCCACCTCGCGGGCGAGCCCGCGATCGAGGGCGCGGTGAACGACGCCCATGCCCCCGCGCCCGACCTCTTCCAGCAGGTCGTACCCCGATCCGATGGAAACGGGCGTGCCGGCGCGCGGTTCGCCGGCCGGTTCGGGGGCCGCGATCCCGGTCAGTGTGGCGTCGTTCATGTCGTCCCGTTTTCGGGTTCGGGGCCTTGCGCGGCAACGCTGCGGACCCATTCCAGGTCGCCGCGCCGCCACAGGTACGCGAACCCGACCAGCAGCACGCCGAAGAACACCATGATGTCGGCAAAGGCGATCCACGCGAGCGCCCGCGCCGCAGCCGGGTCGGGCGCGACCTGTTTCCCGGGGTTCGCTCCCAGCGGTTGCAAATTCGCAGCCGCTTCGGCCCGCACCGCCACCGGCTTGGACTCGTCCGCGGCGCGGTTCGCGCTGCCGAACACCACCGCCCAGGGGAAGAAGAACGCGAGTTCCACGTCGAAGATCACGAACAGCAGCGCGACCACATAGAACCGCAGGTCGAACTGCACCCACGCGCTCCCGACCGGTTGCTCGCCGCACTCGTACACCTCGGCCTTTTCGGGGTTCGGCCGGTCCGGGCGCACGAACCAACCGATTACGAGGTTCGCGGCCAGGAGCGTCGCCCCCACCGCGAGGAAGATCAGCACAAAGAGGACCAGAGCAGTCATGGGCAGCGTCCCTATCGGCGTGAGTCGCGACCAACAACCCGGGGCTCGCGCCACCGGTCCGTTGCGGCCGATCACGTTACGCTTTCCCGTCCGCCACCGGCTTCGCGGGTTCGGCCGTTTTCGTCCACACCGGCAGGCTGACCCGCTTCGATTCCTGCACCGTAGTCGGGTTCAGCGTCGCTTGGCCCCACGCCACCGCAAGGGGCAGCTTCGCGTAATCGACAATGCACCCGTCACGGGTGTACGTGCTGATGTCGTGGTTCGAGCCCATGAAAATGCAGTCCACGGGGCACGGGTCCACGCACAGCGCGCAGAACATGCACTTCGTGTAATCGATCTTGAACCCGGTCACCACGAACCCCTTGTGGGGCGGCGGCGCCTTTTCCTTATCGATGTAGATGCAATCGACCGGGCACGCGCGGGCGCACTTGTCGCACCCGATGCACGTGGTCAGGTCGAACCGGTGGAACCCGCGGTAGCGGGGCCGCACCGGCACCGGCCGCTCGGGGTACGCGAAGTGCCCCGCGAACGTGCCGCGCCGGAACGACTGCACGAAGTACCGGAGCGTGACGTACATCCCGGCCGCGAGTGTGGTCGTCGCCAGGTAAACGTTGCGAATCCAGGTGCGCATCGGCGTACTTGATGAAAGGGAAGGACGCAACGGAAGCTGATTGTACGCCGGCCCGGCGCCGCGCTGCAAGCCGCTCACCGGCCGTTGAAACGAAACCCGCGGCGGCGCGTGCGGTCCACACGCACATCGGGTACACTGGAACGACCGGGCCGAGCACCCGGGTACGCCCGTTCCGGACTCCGGCGACCGCCCCATGCCACACGTCCTTCTGGTCGAAGACGAGCAGGTGAACCGCGAAATGTTCCGGCGCCGGCTGGAGCGCAAGGGGTACACTGTGCTCCCCGCCGACACCGGCCTCGGCGCCGTCGCGCTCGCGCGGAGCGAGCGGCCGGACGTGATCCTCATGGACCTCGGCCTGCCCGACATCGACGGCTGGGAGGCCACGCGCCGGCTGAAGGCCGACCCGGTCACCGCGCCCGTCCCGATCATCGTGCTCTCCGCGCACGCCACCTTCGACGCCAAGGACAAGGCGTTCGCCGCCGGGTGCCAGGACTTCGAGACCAAGCCGGTCAACTGGGACGCGCTGTTCCGCAAGCTCGACGAGTGGCTGGCGAAGGGCCGCGAGGCCGCGGCGGCGCACGCCGAACCGGAACCGGACCCCGGGGCCACGCTCCTCCCCGACTCGCCCGCGCCCCCCAAGGCCGAACGGGCGGACACGTGCGCCGTCGGTCCGAAGCGCATCCTGGTGGTCGAGGACAACGACGCGAACCGGGTCATGCTGTGCCGGCGGCTCGGCGCCCGCGGCTTCCAGACCGTCGAGGCCGCGAACGGCCGCGAGGCGCTCGACGCGGTCCGCCGCGCCCCGTTCGATCTGGTGCTGTGCGACATCATGATGCCGGAGGTGGACGGGTACGAGGTGCTGCGGCAGCTCAAAGCCGACCCGGCCCTGCGGGACCTGCCGGTCATCATGGTTTCGGCCCTGGACGAGACGGCCGAGGTCGTGAGGTGCATCGAGATGGGGGCCGAGGACTACCTCCACAAGCCCTACGACCCGGTCCTCTTGCACGCGCGCGTGAACGCGTGCCTCGACAAGAAGCGGCTCCGCGACCAGGAGGTCGCGTACCTTCAGTCGGTCGCGGCGCTGACACGGGCGGCCGAGTTGGTGGAGCGGGGCGAATTCGACCCGGCGTTGCTCGCGCCGGTCGTGGCCCGCGGGGACGATCTGGGCCAACTGGCCCGGGTGTTCGACCGCATGGCCCGCGAGGTGCAAGCCCGGGAGCAGCGCCACAAGGACGACGTGCGGCACCTCACACAGATCGAGTTCGACGCCGCGGAAGTCGCCCGCGAGGTGGCCCGGGTGACCGCGTCGGCGGCGTTCGAGAAGGCGGCGCGGCTCGCGGCCGTGGCCCGCGCCCGGCGCCAGGGCGAGCCGAGCCCGACGACCGAAACCGTCCTCCTCCACAAACTGAAGTGAGCGCCCCGTCGGCTACGGCTTCAGAGCGGGGAGCGGCACCCGCACGCCGAGATCGTCGCCGCGCGGCTCGTCGTCGCGCCCGCGCCCGCCGTCGTCCTTACCGTTCTCCCCCACGCTGTAGAAGAAGTACCCCTTTTCCGCCGGCTGGTAGGTGAGCGGCTTCCCGGTGAACAGGTCATCGGGAACAGCGGCCATGTACTTGGGCGCCAGGTCGGCGAGCTTCGCCGGGTACCGGCCCGTGTCCTTGCGATACGCCGCGAGCGCGAACGCTAGTTGCAGGTTCCGATCGGTCTGCGTGGCGCGGTCGAACGACCACTGGCACTTTTGCAGCCCGGGCATCACTAGCGCCGAAAGCACATCTCCGATCTCTTTGCCAACGAACTTTCCCGGGTTGTTGGCGCGAGCCCACTTCTGAAGTATGTTCAGGTCGCGGTTCTTGCGGGCAACCTCGTCCAAATCTGTTCCAACAGCGTTGAGCTGCTTCTCGCGCGCCGCGCGGTCGGTCAGCCGCATGGCGGCAACCATCTGGTCGAACGCCGCGTTCATTTTCCGGAACGCCGGCTCCCACTCGATCATGTCGAGCGCCTGGGCCCCCTCCGGGGTCGGGTGGTCGGGTCCGTCCTTGCCGCTGCGGACCATTTGCAGCACGTCCAGCGCATTGAGCCGCTCCCCGAGGTCCACCACATCGGCCGCAGGTGGTGCCGCGGGAAGGTCTTGCAGCTCCTTCAGCTTCGCGAGCAGTTGCTGGGAGGTCAGATCGGTGTGTTCGAGGTAGGCCAGCGTGGCGTTCGCAGCGATGGCGCGCACGGCGATGCCCACGAGCGATTCGATGAACGTGCCCCCGTGCATCAGGTGGAGCCCCAGGCGGTGGCACGCGATCAGATCCACCCAGGCGGCATCGAGCTTCCCCTCGTGGGCGCGGAGCAGCGCCCGCGCCACGAGCGCCTGCGCGAGTGCCCGGCCGCTCTGGGTCGAAGGGATCAGGCACCCCATGATCGAGCTGATGTCGTCCTTGCGGTTCGACACCAGCGGGTTGAAGTACGCCGGGCGCCGGGTCGCTTCGATCACAACCGCGAGGGGCTTCTCGTTGAGTGCGAGCCAATCGGCGACCCGCGGAAGCTCCTTGGCGGACCACGCGCGCGAGGCCGCCCGGGCTTGCTGGTCGTAAAACGCCCGCGCGTCTTCGTCACTCAGTTTCGTGCGCCGGGCGTAGCCGCGTCCGCTTACGAAGTAGTCGCCGGCTTTCGGCGGTTCGGCGATCCCGAGGCGCCGGAAGTACTCGGGCGGCATCGAACCGTCGTCCGGTCTCGGCCCCAGCGCCTTCCAGATCAGCACGTTCGCGTTCTTGTCGGGCGTGATGCCCGCGCCCAGTCGATCGTTGAGCGCGGCCTCGTAATCGATGTACCCGTTCTTGTCGAGCGGCCCGGTCACGAAGGTGGTGTCCTTCCCCACCGGGACCTTCGGGGCCGGCGGTTCGTCCGCGGCGCACACCAGCACGAGCGACGACAGCAGAGCGGCGTTCATCGGTCCCTCGCGGAACGAGGATGGGTGTCATACCGAATCCGATTGAAGAGTAACGGTCTTCTGTAGCCGGCCTCTGTCAACAGATTTCAATCGTTACAGGTGCTGTTGCTTGTGGATGATGCGCGCCGCATTGATGATGAGCTTACAGCACACCCAGCGGGTCACGCGACCGAGCCGCCGAACCCAGTTGGGGAGCGGCGCCAACCCACCCCCGAACGCACCCGCGTTGCCGAACCGGCGCTCGATGCTGGTGCGGCGCCGGTACAGATCCCATCCGTACCCGTCGGCGAACATCCCCAGAGCCCGCAACCGGTTCGAGCTTTGGTACCCGTGCCCTTGGCCGGTGGCCTGGGTGCCCGGGTGGGCCAGTAGCTGGTACCCGCTCGCGTCGGCCGCGTCGTACACCCGGTTGTCCTCGTAGCTTCCGTCCGCGTACAGGTATCCGGCGCCCCGCACTTGGGTCAGCAGCCGCACCGCCACCGCCGCCTCGTTCTCCCGAGCCGCCGTCACCTCCCACACATCCGGCACGTACTTGGTGCCCCACAGGGTGTGCAGCTTGTACCCGCGGCCGTGCTGGTTGGGCTTGGCGTCCGGGTCCTTGGAGCACTTCCCGACCGGTAACGGCTTGCCGTCCACCATGAGCTCCCAGGCCGGCGGCCCCGAGCCCTTGAGTTCGTCCGCCAATGCGCTGAGGAACAGAGCGAACGAGGTCTTCCGAGCACGCCGGCTCATGGTGGCCTCGGACGGCAACCGGTCCGGCTTGAGTCGGGTGGTGCTCCAGTTGCGTCGGTCACACGCCCAGCACACGGGTCGGTCGTGCAAGGCCGCCCACAGCAGCACCGCGGCCAACCGCCACGGCTGGAATTGGACGTACTTCTGGTCGAACCGACACGCGACCTTCCGCAACGCGGCGTAAACGACCTTCCACAGCTCGCGTTCCATGACACACCTCCCGATCGTACCTCCAACTGCAAGGTATCACAGAACGCGAACTCCTTCCTGTGCAAGTTGTTAAATCACGCGGCCTCTCAGGATTGAAATCTGTTGTGTGAAGCCGGTGCGACACCACCCGTCTACCACCGGCCTCACAGAGGCCGGCTACAGAAGACAGCCTGGATACCGATCAACCGGATTCGGTATCAGTTCTTCTTAAGCGGCGGGAGCGGCATCCGGATCGGGAGGTCGTCGCTGCCGAGGGGCTCTTCCCCGTAAGTCGTGCCGCCGTCGTCCTTACCGTTCACACCGAAGCTATAAAACAGATACCCCTTCTCGGCCGGCTGGTAGACGAGCGGCTTGCCGGTGAACAGGTCGTCGGGAACGGCGGCGATGTACTTGGGGGCCAAATCGGCGAGCTTCGCCGGGTACCGCCCCGTGTCCTTCTGGTGCGCGGCGAGTGCGAACGCCAGTCGCAGGTTCGCCGCCGTCTGCTCGCCGCGGTCGCAGGCCTGTTGCACCTTCTGAACCGCCGGGCTCAGCAGGCTCATGAGCGTGTCAGCGAACAACTTGCCGAGCACCGGTCCCGGGTCCTTCCCGTCTAGAACCTTCTTGATCTTCGCTTCGTCTACGAACTCCTTTTTGACCTCCGCGAGTTCCGCCTCGAATTTCTCGTACGCCTTCGCGCGAACGTCCCGGTCCTTGATGCTCAGCACCTCGGCGAGCCGGTCGTACCGGGCGTTCATCGTCCGCATCACCACGGTCCAGTCGATCACCTCGAACACCTTCTTCTTGTTCGGGAAGGCGAGTTCCGCGTCCAGCGCCCCCGCGAACGGGTCGGCCCCGCTACCCGCGCGGCGGATGTTCTGGAGCGCGTCCAATCCCATCATCCGCTCTGAAAGGCGGACCGTCTCCGCCAGGACGCCGGGGCGGGGCATCGCTTGAAGGTCCTTGAGGCACTGCGCGGCCTTCGTGGCCGTGAGGGCCGGGTGGTCGAGAAACGCAAGCGACGAGTTGTTCGCAATCTGGCCGATGGCGATGCCCACCAGCACTTCGAGGAACGTCGCGCCGCGACCGACGAGCCGGCCCAGGCGGTGGCACGCGAGCAGGTCGGCCCAGGCGTCGTCGAGCTTGCCTTCGTTCAGCCGCAGCATCGCCCGGGTAGTCAAAGCGTTGGCGAGTTCACGGTTCTTCTGAACGGTCGGCAAGAGCCCGGCGATGAGGTTGCTCCCCTCACCGGGCTTCCGCCGCGACACCATCGGGTTGAAGTACTGGGGCCGCTTGGTCGCTTCCAGCGCCAGCGCGAGCGGCTTCTCGTTCAGCTTCAACCACTCCGCGAGCGGGGGCACGTCTTTCGCCGCCCACGGGCGCCGGGTCGCGTCGCTCTGGGCGTCGGAGAACGCGACGAGGCGGTCGCCGCTCAGGCCCAGTTGCTTGACGGCGTAGGTTTGCGCGCCGACGAGGTACTCGCCGTCCTTCGGGAGCACCGGGATGTCGAGCCAGCGGAAGTACTCGAGCGGCAGTTCGCTGCCTTCGGGGGCGGGGCCGAACGCCTGAATCAGCAGCGCGTTCGCGTTGTTCTCCGGGGTGATGTTCTTGCTCAGTTCCGCGTGGAGGGCGACCTCGTAGTCGATGTACCCCTGCTGGTCGAGCGGTCCGACCACGAACGTCGTGTCTTTACCGAGCGGCAGTTTCGGCGCCTTGTCCTTGTCGTCCGCGGTGCAGACGAGCGCGACAAGCAGGCAAAGCGGGATCGCGAGAAACTTCATGATGCACCCGAAGGGGACGGCAGATTCGGAGATGAAAACGCAGAACCGCGGCGCGGCCGAGTCTTGTTTAACGTCTCGTTCCAGACTTCGTTCCACCCCGCTCACGATTTCGCCCGCCCAATCGGTACCGCGGGACGTGGTGGTTATCGGCGCGGGCGCGGCCCACCCGCGACGCCGGGGGAACCGCTTCCCGGCCGGCGCGCACTCGCACGGGCTCTCGAACACCCGTATCTTGTTCTATCTGTGCCGCAGCGCGGGCCGCTGGCGCGCGTGCTGAGAATGGAAGCGATGGGCGGCCGAGCCGCACACTGTTCGGGCGCGGCCGTTCAGCGCCTGAGCACAGGAGGGACCAATGCGTTACGCCATCATCGGGGCGGGCTGGTTGTGGGGGTGCGCCGCGGCCGATCAGATCACTGACGCGAGCGTGGAGTTCGGGTGGCAACTGCTGCTGCCCGCCGGCTGGGTGCTGATCGGGCTGGCGTGGTGCGGGTACTCGTGCGCGCGGCGCGCCGTGTTCCGCGCCCCGCGGGTGCGGTGGCTCTGGCTGTCCGTGCCCGCGGTCGGCGCCGGCTGCTGGCTGCTCGACCAGAGCGGGTTGGGCCTTGCGGCCCGAACGCGGCTCTGCGAGCCGACGCTCCGCGACTACGCCGAAGCGGTCCGGCTCGACCGGGGCGCCCCGCACCCGGGCCGCCGGGTGGTCGGGCTGTTCCTGGTCCGTTCCACCGCCGTCGATGGCGACCGGGTGCTGCTCTACACCACGTCGCCCAGCCCGCTCGAGTCGGCGGGCCTTGTGTTCTGCCCTGACGGAGTCCCTACCGACGAACGCGCGCGTCAGTACCGCCACGTTCACGGCCCCTGGTGGCTGTTCCGCGAGAGTTGGCCGCTGTGACCGCGCCTCACGCCGTCTCGCCCAGCACCGTCACCGTGCCGCGAGCGCCATCGACGCGAACCATCTGTCCCGTCTTAATTTGCTGTGTGGCGCCGGGCAGACCCGCGACCGCGGGCAGGCCGAACTCGCGCGCCACGATCGCCCCGTGCGACAGCACCCCGCCCGTTTCCATCACCAGCGCGTTCGCGTGAACGAACAGTGGTACCCACGCGGGGTCCGTTGACGGGCACACCAGCACGTACCCGCCCTCGGGCGGCGCCGCGGTGGGCTCCGTCAGCACCAGCGCCGGGCCTTCGGCCGCGCCCGCGGAGAGCGCCACACCTTCAAACTTGCTCCCTCCTTCGGGAACCGGAAGCGGGCGGCCGATCGCGTCCAGATCGTCGCTGAACAGCACCGGGGGCACCTCCAACGACAGCTCCGCCTGCCGCCGCTTCCGGGCCGCCGCGATCTTGGCGGACAGATCTTTACCTTTGAGCAGGTCCGGCAGATCGGCCGGGGTGAGGAAAAAGATACCGCCGCGCAACCCGAACCGCTGGTCGAGCTCGACCAGGGTGCGGCGGATCACCGCGTAACCCATCAGCAGGTAGTGCTTCCCGGCTTCGCGGAGCCCCAGGAACGTGCGGAGCCGGCGGACCTTCGTCGCGAGTTGATCGCGGAGGGGGCCGACGAGCTTCGCTTCTGCGGCGATCGCACCGACGGCCGCCTCATCCGCGGGGCGCGAGCGCGAACCGGCCCCGCGAATCAGCTTGTCCAGTTCCTGCGGCGCCTCGGACCACCTCGGCTGGGCGAGTTCCATCTCGTTGGTGCCGCGGTGCCCGAACCGCTCGAGGAAATCGGCCCGCGACAGGTGACCGCTCGCGAGGTCGCGAACGGCCTCCGCGAGGTTGGCCCCTCCCGGCGGCGCGGCCCCCAAGCTCAGCTCCCCGACCGCGGCCCGGGCGCGTTCCTCTCCCAGCTTGGGCTTCAGGAACTCGAACGCCTCGGACCAGGCCAGGTCGGCGAACACGGTCGGCTTGAGACTCTCGCGGGCGAAGTCCACCAGCGTCCGGTTGACCCACGCATGAAATTCCAGCAGAAGCGCGTCCGGCTCGCACCCGGACCACCGCTGAGTGAGCGCCTGCGCCACAGACCGGGCGAACGCGGGCGCCGTCTCCTGCTCGAACCGCTGCGCGAAGTCGGCGGACCGCCGCTTCGTCGTGTTCATCAACCGCATGAGGCTCAAAACCGTCCCCGGAAGCGCGAGCACGCCGAGCGCGCACCCCGACCCGGCCAGCGGGTTCAGCACCGGCTTGGGGTTCAGGGCCTTCCGCGGGTCCCGTTTATATTCGCCTAACGGATACTCGAAGGGGGGCCGGGAGAATTGCATCCGCGGCAGCCGCGACAAGTTGGCCATTGGCCGCCCCGCGACGAGGTCGAACCCCGATAGCGCCCCGAGGGCCGGGTCGGGCTGCGCGCCGAGGTCGCGGTTCATGGCCCCGAACCCGCCGTCGGCGCCCAGCAACCGCTGCACCACGGCCCACGTCATCGGCGTCGGCGCGGGCAGCACCTCGCTCAGGTTGTACCGCACCCACACGGTCCCCTTCGGGTCCGCCTTCGCCCGCAACTCGGCGACCACCACCCTCCGCACCTGCTCGCGCTCCGCGGCGCCCGCGGCCGTGATCGGCCGCGCCTGGAGCAGCGCGAACCGGCCGCCGGCGTAGGCCCACTCGATGTCGCGGGCGTCGCCGTAGAACGCCTCGACCCGGCGGCCCAGGTCCGCGAGGTCGGCGAGCGCCGGATCCGCGAGGCTGAACCGCCGCTGAAGCTCCGCGGGGACGTGCTCCTCGGCCCCCCCGACCACGCGAACGGCCTTCGAGCCGAGCGTGCGGCTCAGCACAGCGCCGGTGTTGCGATCGAGTGTGAAGCGGTCGGGCTGCACGCGCCCGGAAACGACGACCTCGCCCAGCCCCCAGGCGGACTCGACGAGCATGCGCCGGCCGTCGGGGTCGAGCGGGTCGCGGGTGAACAGCACGCCCGCGGCCTCGGCCGGCACGAGCTTCTGGACCACCACCGCCATCGCGAGCGCGGCGGCATCGACGCCCTGCCGGCCCCGGTACGCAACCGCGCGGGCTGTAAACAGCGACCGCCAGCAGTGCTCGACCGCGTCCAGCAGCGCGTCCCCGCCCCGGACGCCAAGAACCGTCTCCTGCTGGCCCGCGGAGCTGGCGTCCGCGGCGTCCTCGGCGGTCGCGCTCGACCGCACCGCGACGGCCCCGCCGCCGAGCGTTTCGTGCGCGCCGAGGACCGCCCGAACGAACCCCGGATCGGACCGCACCCCGCGCTCGGCCAGTCGCCGGTACGCCTGGGTGGTGACCACGAACCCGCCCGGCACGGGCAGCCCGGCGCGTGCGGTTCTGCCCAGACCCAAACCCTTCCCGCCGACGAGGGCCGCTTCGGCGTCGCCGATCTCTTCGAGAAAGAGCAGGTCCGGCATCTCACTTCGCCTTCTTCTTGAGCACCCCGGCCTCTTCCAGCAGCGACCACAACTGCTCCCACACCGCCTCCGGGGGAAGCCCCTTCAGCCCCTTCGCGGCCCAGTGGTTCGCGGCGTCGGTGAGGCACTGGACCGCGTCGGCACGGACCGGGGCGTCGGACGCCGGGGACGGGCGCGTTCCGGCCCCGTCATCCGGGAGCGGGGAGTGGGCCGGGAGGGGGGATTGCCCCCGCTTCCGCGGGCGCCCGTCGAGCGCCTCGTTGCCGATCGCGTCGGCCCGCTTGTTCTGCTCGCGCCGCACGTGCGTGATGGTGACGCTCTCGAACTGCTTCCGCAGCCGGCACGCCTCCTCGTACAGCGTGCGCAGGTCCTCGTTCTTCACCTTGTACGCGCCGGCCATCTGCTTCACCATCAGCTCGCTGTCGCTGAACACCTGGAGCTTTTTCACCCCGAGTTCGGCCGCGAGCCCCAGCCCCTCAACGAGCGCCGTGTACTCCGCGACGTTGTTGGACGCGGTGCCGATCGTGTCCGCCTCCTCGACGACCGGCAGCCCCGGGCGCGCGAGCACCACCGCGTACGCGGCGGCCCCGGGGTTCCCCCGCGACGCCCCGTCGATGTGCATGGTGGCCGTATCCGACATCTCCGCACCGCCTTCCGTGCCGGGCTCTTAGAATGCTCTTACATTCTGCGGATGCGATCGTACCGCGGACAGCACCCGCCGGCGCGGTCGGTTGCGCCCGCCCGGCACACGCGGCAGACACGAATGACTCAGAACTGGCTGATCCTGGAAACCTCCGGCCGGGTCGCTCGCGTCGGACTGGCCCGCGCCGGCGCCATTGTGGGGCGCGCCGAACTCGATTCTTCACGCCGCCACGCCCGCGAGATGATGCCCACGGCCAGCGCCCTCTTGAAAGCCGAATCGCTCGCGCCGCAGGACCTCGCCGGCGTGATGGCGAGCACCGGGCCGGGCAGTTACACGGGCCTCCGCGTCGGCCTCGTGACCGCCAAAGCACTGGCTTACGCCCTGGGCTGCGAACTTCGGGCCGTCGGGGCGTTTTGGGCCGTCGCGCATCAGGCGCCCGCCGACGCTCAGCACGTGTGGGTCATTTCGGACGCGCTACAGGGACAGGTGTACGCCCAGCGGTTCGCGCGGCAGCGCGACGGCTGGCTTCCGAGTAACGATCTGCGAATCACCTCTGCCAAAATTTTTGCGGCGACAATCACCGCAGAAGACTGGCTCAGCGGTCCCGGGCTCGGGGTTTACGCTTCCCAGCTCCCCGCCACCAACCCGCGGGTCAACGAGGCCGACCGGGAGCCGCGCGTCGAGAGCATTTTTGCGGTGGGGAGCCGGCTCATGCGACCGCTCACCCGTGAAGAAGTGTTCGCACTGGAGCCGCTGTACCTGCGTGGCAGTTCCGCTGAGGAAAAAGCGAACGAGCCGCGCGGGTGACCGGACTCACCCGCGCGGCTCGTTCGTGCTCCGCGGTCACTGCTTCGGCAGCGGCATCGGGTTCGGAAGCAGGTTCCCCGGCGTCACGGTCGTACCGGGGGTGAGGGGTTGCGGCGATCCGATCGAGGGCGACCCCTGCGACGAAACCACAATCGGCGGGTAGCCGGTCACGTCGATCGGGCCGCCCGAGAGCCCGACCGGGATGCCCGGTGCGCCTCCCGCACAGCCGTGGCACGGCGGCGCGATGGGGCCGACAACGGGACCGCCGACCACCGGACCGCCCACGACCACGCCGCCCGGCTCGCCCAGGATCGCCCGGCGCGTCTGGATCGGGTGGAGCAGGGGGTGTACGCCAGGGCCGCACGACAGACACGGGTGGTTGGCCCGGAACCGGGCGACCGGGTAGCACCCGGTTACCAGCAGTTGCGAAACCGCGGCCACAAGGCCGAGGCACAGAAGGCGCTTCTTCATTGTGGTGGACTCCTTTACGCGGCAAATCGCGGCGTCCCGCTGCCGACGCATGAATCATGCGCGGGGGGCGGAGTCGAGCAACTTCGACAGAACGAATTCAGCCGGAGTTTGGGAGAATTCGAGAGTGCTGGCGCGACGGGGAAAACCAACCCGGTTGGCGAAACGGGTCCGATCGTGACGAACGTGCGGGCTCGCACCCCTGTACCCGCTGCCGCTTGTGCGGCGTGCGCGGGTTCGCAGGTTCGGCTCAAGGCATTTGCGGTTACGGCGCGGCACTCGGGACGAACCCCGCGGGCAACGTGCCGCGGTCCGGGCAGCACGGCGGCGGAGCGAAACTGCCCGAAGACGAGTTGCAGTTCCGCCGGCACCCGCACCCCGACAGGGGCAGGAGGAGCGAGAACGCGAGCACGGACAAAAGCAAGCGGCGAGTCGTCACGGGAGTCGCTCCATCTACGGTGTTGGCGTCGTCCATGTCGCGGCGGTTCGGTTCGTCCGGATTTCAATCTCGGATGGCCGCGCACCGGGCACGACCGGTACCAATGACATCCAAATGTAGGGCCGTCTTGCGGGCTCACAACTTGCGACTTGAGCGAAACTCGTGAGAATCCGTTCCCAGACGAATGATTCTGCGGGTTGTGCCGAACAGGCACGTTTGTGAATTGCGGGGAACACGATCGGTTACACCGGTCGCACCAGCTCCGGGGCCGATTTTGATGAGCGAATCCGACAAATTGCCCTTCTACGACGTGCGAATGAAGGGCTTCCGCGAGCGTCCGAGCGTGGGAGCCGTTCTCGAACTCCTCGATTCACGCCTCCGGGCACTACCGCCGGAACCGGTCCCGCTCCTCGAAACGGTAGGCCGGGTGCTCGCCGAGCCGGTCGTTTCTCCCGTCGATGTTCCGTCGTTTCGCAAGTCCGCGATGGACGGCTTCGCCGTTCGTGCCGCCGACACGCAGGCGCCAGCCCCCTTGGTGGTGACCGGCGAAGCGTTCCCGGCCCGCCCGTTCACGGGAACGGTTGGGCCAGGCGAGGCGGTGCGGATCACGACCGGCGCTCCCGTGCCGGACGGGGCCGACGCCGTCCTGATGGCCGAGTTCGCGCACGTGCAACCGGACGGACGGGTGGTCGCGCGTGCGCCCCTCACGGCCGGGAAGAACGTTGTTGCAGTCGGCGAGGACGTGGCGCGAGGTCGTGAAGTGCTCCCCACCGGTCGCGTCCTGCGCCCCCAAGATGTCGCCCTGGCTGCCGCCCTGGGGGTGAACGTGCTGCCCGTGCGCCGCCGGCCGCGGGTCGCGGTCCTGGTGACCGGGAACGAACTGCTCCCGCCCGGGTCGCTCCCCGACGGGTTCAAGACCGCAGACAGCAACTCGCCGATGCTCGCGGCGCTCGCGGTTCGTGACGGTGCGAGTGTGCAGCCGGTGCGGTACGTCCCCGACGACTTCGGCATCACGTGCGACGCCGTGCGCGCCGCCGCGGCAGAGGCGGACGTGGTTCTCATCTCGGGCGGCACGTCGGTCGGGGTCGAAGACCACGTCCCGCGAGCGGTGGCGGAACTCGGCGAGTTGGCGGTTCACGGTGTCGCGCTGCGCCCCGCCGGGCCGACCGGGATCGGGTTCGTCGCGCGCGCCATCGTGTTCCTGCTACCCGGTAACCCGGCATCGTGCTTGTGCGCGTACGACCTGTTTGCGGGGCGTGCGATTCGACAGCTCGGCGGGCGCCCGTGGGATTTGCCTTACAAAAGCGAAGAAGTCAGACTGACGGAACAGATATCGTCCGCGCTCGGCCGCACCGACTTCGTTCGCGTGGCGCGCGCGGGCGGCGGTGTCGCGCCGGTCGCCGGCGGCGCGGCCAGCCTGAGTGCGTCGGTCCGAGCGGACGGGTTCATCCTGGTGCCGCCCGAGCGCGGGGCGTTATTTCCGGACGAACCGGTAACGGTGTGGCTGTACGACGCCTAAAAGCCCCGCGACCGCAGAAAAATCTCAATAAACGCGCATAAGAACTATATCGCCGCACCCCGTCTTGTTTCTGCGCCGCGCCGGTCGGCGGCCGCCCTTTCGCTTTCCGCTTTCGCAGACCGACTTTACGGCGTTAGAGCGGGCTCTCGCCTGTCAGGTTGTTCGACAGTAAAGTCCCGTGTACAGATCCGGAAGCGCGTGTAACGCCGCGCAGCAGGGGGGCAACGTGTTCCCGCCGCTTTACAGACTCCGTGCTGCGAACTGAAAACGGGGTGCGTTCGGCCCCGACCTTTTGATGCGCCCGGCATAACGGGCAAAAACCTGTAAATCGCAGCGAACCGGCCGTTTGACCCGTCGCGAAACGGTGTCCTAGGAAGTGGTACCTGAAACGCTCGCCTCGCTCCGGCCCTGCCCGGTCGGCGACGAGCGGGTGCCCGCGGGGGCACCGACCGAGCGCGACGTGTCCGGCCTCGCGGCGGACACGACGAGATCGCGAGGTCCATTCCCGAACCGATCCGCCGTGCCGACTCGCACTCGGCGCGCGGACGGTTCCGCCCGGCGAGTGTCGCACGGGCGCACGATTACCCGACACTCACAGACCACCCGTGGCCGCCGGTCGGACCGGTGCGGGCGCGCACGCGCCTTCGCACCGCCGTCCCGCGCCCCGCCACGGACCGAGGCACCTGCATGTTCATTCGGAACTGGCCGACCGGAAGCACGAGCACGATCACGACCGCCCTCCGGCTCGAACAGCTCGAAACGCGCGAGGTGCCCGCGATCGCTTTCCAGATCGACTACTCGCGCGACGCCGGCGGGCTGTTCAACAACCCGGAAGCCCGGGCCACGCTGGAGCGGGCCGCCAGCGACCTGGGCGGCCTGCTCAACGCCAACCTCGCGGCCATCTCCCCGGGCGCCGGGGGCACCTGGACCGCCTCCTTCACCGACCCCGCGACCGGCGGCCGGCTGACCGTCCCGAACCTGTCCGTCGGCGCCAACACGCTCGTCATCTTCGCCGGGTCGCGCGACCTGCCCGGCACAACGGCGGGTTACGGCGGGTACGGCGGGAGCAGCATCTCCGGCTCCCAGGCGTGGATCAACTCCGTGCAGACCCGCGGGCACTCCGGGTTCGCCCCGTGGGGCGGCAGCGTCACGATCGACACCACCCAGAACTGGCACTTCGGGGTGACCACCGACGGCCTGGACCGGACCGAACTGGACTTCTACTCCGTTGCGATCCACGAGCTGGGTCACATTCTCGGAATCGGCACCGCCCCCCAGTGGACGAGCCTGGTCCGCAACGGCGCGTTCACCGGCGCCAACGCGACCGCGGTGTACGGCGGGCCGGTGCCTGTGGACGGTGCCGGCGCGCACTGGGCCGACGGCGTGATCGTCGGGGGCCAGCCGGCGAGCCTGGACCCGAGCACCACGATCGGCTCCCGCATCCTCTGGTCGGCCCTGGACTCGGCCGCTCTCCGCGACCTCGGGTGGGGCACCGCCGCGCCCGCGAGCCCGGCGCCGGCACCGGTCACGTTCGCCCCTCCGGTCGAGGGGCAGCACCCGGTCGCGTTCACCGGCAACACCGACGGCACCGTGTCGCTATTCATCGTCTCGGGCGACACCCTGAGCGACACCGGGCGCCGGCTCACACCGTTCGCGGGCTACCGCGGGGCGCTGCGGGTGGCGAGCGGGGACTTCAACGGCGACGGGGTCACCGACTACGCGTTCACCACCGGGGCCGGGCCGCAGGCCGTCGTTCAGATCATGGACGGGCGCGACGGCTCGATCATGGTGGGGCAGACGGTCATCTTCCAGGGGTTCATGGGCGGGCTGTTCCTGGCGGCGGCAGACATCGACCACGACGGCAAGGCGGAGCTGGCCGTGTCGGCCGATGCCGGGGCCGGGCCGCACATCCAAACGTTCCGGGTGGTCGGCGGAACGTTGCAGCTCCAATCGAGCTTCTTCGCGTTCGACAACCCGGCGTTCCGGGGCGGGGCGCGGGTCGCGGCCGGCGACATCAACCGCGACGGGTTCGCGGATCTGGTGGTGACGACGGGCGGCCAGGCGGAAGGGCGGGTGGCGGTGTACAGCGGTGCGGACCTGCGGAACGGGGTGGCGACCCGGCTGACGCCGGACTTCATCGCGTTCTCCGGGCTGTGGTCCGGGCTCAACGCGGCGGTCGGGGACATGGACGGCGACGGGTACGCCGAACTGGCGGTCACCCCGGACCGCGGCCCGGCGCACATCAAGGTGTGGTCCGGTGCGACGCTGGCGGCCAACCCGGGCACCCAGGCGAGTTCGCTGCCGCTGCTCGCGAGCTTCTACGCGTTCGCCCCGAGCGACCCGAGCGGGGCGCGGCTGTCGCTCCGCGACACGAACGGGGACGGCCGCGCCGAACTGATCGCGGCGAGCGCGAACCGCGAAAGCTCTTACGCCCGGTCGTTCAGCTTCGAGCAGGCGACCGCCGGGGGCGGGAACGCGCCGTCCACGGCCCCGTTCGGCACGCCGATCACCTACGACGGGCTGTACGCCGGGGTTCAAGTCGCGTCGAACAAGCCCCCGGCCCCGGCGGCCGACCCGGCGGCCCTGCCCGGCGACGCGGTGTACACGGTCACCACCGCCCCCATGCCGAACAAGTGCGGGTGCGGCGGCTGCACGGCACTCGCGCAACTCGCCGGGAACGCAGACGCGCTGGTTCCAACGATCCCGGTCGTGTAATAGTGGCGGCCCCCGCTTGGGTCCGGAAACGGGCGCGGCATCAAGGAAGCGGAACGTCCTTGAACGTGAACCGCACCTTGTGTTCCAGAACAATCCAGTCTTCGACGATGACGCGCCGGGCGGGTGCGTTGAACCAGCCTGACGGGCGCCCGAACCACCCGGAGATGTAACAATCGTCTCCGGATCGTTCAGATCCGCTTCCCGTCCGGGGCAACCGGTTACCCCAGATGTCCTCGATAGTCACTCGCTGGTGCCAGGACCGCCAGTCCGTTTCCCTGATCTCGAGGGGGGGCACCTGAAGGTTGATGGTCGTGTCTCCGGTGAGGCTGAACTTGGCCTGTTGAATTGCCAGCACGTCGTCGCCGACGCGGAACTTTTGCCCCTTAGCGCCCGTTGGAACGACCTCCACCCGCCGCCGCTCCACGACCGCCCGAAGCGGTATGACCCCCGAAACGGTTGCGAGTCGCGTACCCTGCTTCGGCGAGCGCCGCAAAAGTCCATGCACGGACGCCTCGTACTCCGTGCCAGTGATATCCCAACCAAAGTAGAGCGTCCGCCCTTCGTCTGGTGCCTCCCGGAGCTTTCCGCCTCGGTCATCCACGACCTCGGCGAACTGAGCCGGCCCGCCGCCCAGAATGGCGAATCGAGGCTCGGCAAGTACCGACAAGTGAAGCGTCAGCTTGTGATCGTGTCGGCCCGGCGTCCCCTGACTGAAATAGATGTTGCGGTCCTCGTGAATGTTTTCCAGTGTCACCCGAAACGCGCCGTCCCGAACGGTGAACGGTGAACGTGCGGTTCCGGGAACCAGCCGGATATTTTCGCGTGTTGTGACGATGGACCGGTTGGTGCGCTCGGCGATGCGATCCACGGCCTCCCAAAAGGTCCCGTCCGGCACTCCGAACGTGTAAAGCTCCTTCCCGGCCGGCGGGTCCGCAGTCACGACGTAGCCGGTTTGCTGGCGAAGTGAGTCCAGGGCTGCGGCGAGCGTGATCGGCCTCGGATCGAGAGCGACCCGACGGGGGTGAACGCGATCCGGGCCTGGATCGCCGGGAGCAGTGCGAGCGCGCGGCGGCGGATTTCGGGGTCGTCGCTGGTGGTGGCGCGTTGCACCGCGGGCAGCGCGGCGGCCCCCAACGCGCGCAGCGACTCGGACGCCTGCTCGCGGGTCGCGAACTCCGGGGCTCCGAGTTGCCGGGTGAGCTGTTCCGGAGAAGGGGCTTTTAAAAAGGGCTCGGCAGACGGGCCGAAACCGGCGCAAAGAACGAGGGCGATGAGCGAACGGGGCATCCGAATCGTCCCTGGTGTCGGCGGGCTCCCGCCTCCGCAAGCGGGCCATTATACCCCGCAGGGTACACTGGGTACGCTCCGACACCAAGAACAAACAACCGGCGGACTCAACCGGTCGCGTTCACTTCATGATGTCCTTGACCACCACGCCGTGGACGTCGGTGAGCCGGAAGTCGCGCCCGCTGTAGCGGTACGTCAGCTTCTCGTGGTCGATGCCCATCAGGTGCAGGATGGTGGCGTGCAGGTCGTGGACGTGAACCTTCTTGTCCACGGCCGCGAACCCGAACTCGTCGGTCGCGCCGTAGGTCATCCCGCCCTTCACCCCGCCGCCGGCGAGCCACACCGTGAACCCGTGGTTGTTGTGGTCGCGGCCGTTCGCGCCCTCGCTCGTCGGGGTGCGGCCGAACTCGCCGCCCCACAGCACCAGCGTCTCGTCGAGCAACCCCTGCTGCTTCAAATCGCGGAGCAGCGCGGCCACCGCCTTGTCGGAGTCCTTCGCCTTGGTGCGGTGCCCCTTCTCGATGTCCCCGTGGTCGTCCCACGGCTGGCCGGAGCCGTAGAACACCTGTACCATCCGCACCCCGCGCTCCACGAGGCGGCGGGCGGTGAGGCACGCGTCCGCGAAGTACCCCTTCCCGTAGGCCTCGCGCACCTTCACGGGCTCGCGCGACACGTCGAACGCCTCCTGCGCCTCGGTCTGCATCCGGTACGCGATCTCGAGCGACTGGATCCGGGCGTCGAGCTGGTCGTCGCCGCCGCGGGCGTCCCGGTGCAGCCCGTTGAGCCGGTTCAGCAGGTCGAGCTGCTCCCGCTGGGTGCCCGCGCTCACGCTGGTGTTGCGGATGTGGTCGATGACCCGCTTCGGGTCGAGGGACGAGATGTGGCAGCCCTGGAACACGCCGGGCAGGAAGCTGTTGTTCCACAGCGCCGGCCCGACCACCGGCTTGCCGGGGCACAGGACGACGAACCCGGGCAGGTTCTGGTTCTCGGTGCCGAGGCCGTAGGTGAGCCAGGAGCCCATGCTCGGGCGGATGGGCTGCGTGTTCCCGCAGGTCATCAGGAGCAGGCCGGGCTCGTGGTTCGGGATGTTGGTGTGCATCGACCGGATCACGCAGATGTCGTCGATGCACGCCCCGATCTCGGGGAACAGCTCGCTGACCTCGATCCCCGACTGGCCGTACTTCTTGAACGCGAACGGGGACTTGTACAGAGCCCCCGTTTTGCGCTCGGTCGCCTTCCCGGCGGCGCCGGGCGCCTTCCCGTGCTGCTTCGTCAGCTCGGGCTTCGGGTCGAACGTGTCCACCTGCGACGGGCCGCCGTTCATGAACAGGTGGATGACGCGCTTCGCCCTCGCGGGGAAGTGCGCCACCTTGGGCGCCAGCGGGTTCGCGCTCGCGCCGGCCGCGCGGGCCTCCGCGCCCCGGGCCTCGTCGGCCAGGAGGCCGGCGAGCCCGAGCATCCCGAGACCGGTGCCGCTGCTCTTGAGCATGTCGCGGCGCGAGATCCCACCGTTAAGCATCGTCGGCACCCTCGGGGTTGTCTTCGTTGATCTCGTACAGGAAGACCTCGGACTCGGCGAGCGCCTTGTCGTAGTACTCGACGTAATCGCCTTCCACGTCCTCGCGCTTGACCGGGGCGTGCTCGATCACCTCGGAGATGAACCAGCCGTGCTCGGCGATGTTCCCGGAGGTGATGTGGAGCGCGTTGTTCTGCGTCTGGTCCTTGATCCAGCAGTGGACGGTGGCGGTGCTGCCGTCCGGGTCGTCGCTGTTGGGGGCGGGCACCGTGTTCTCGTCGCCCTCGCCGCTGAAGTCGAGCCGCTCGGCCGTCACCTGGAGGTACTGCATCGGGATGCGGACCCAGTCGTTCTCGACCGGGTCGTCCCCGCCGGCCCGCGCGGCCGCCTCGAAGATGCGGCCCGCGAGCTCGTGCGCTTCCGGGGCGGTCAGGGCGGTGCCGCCGTCGGGGGCTTTCAGTTTGACCTTGTCGCCGTCGTGCGAAACTTCGATGTCGGCCCGCTGGTTCGGCTGGCTGCTCATTCCGTCACCCGCTTGAGTTGCGTCCGTACTCGCGGGGCGGTGGGCGGTGCCCACCCGACGACCCCCGCAGCTCTCAGTCTACGTACAGCAGCTCGTTACTGGCGAGAAGAACCTGGGCGTATTGCTGCCACCGGGTGAGCTTGTCGCCGGCCTGGAGCGGCAGCGCCAGGAACCGCAGCGCGAGGTCCCGCTCCGACTTCTCGGGCGCCCGGCCGAACGCGAGCCGATACGCCACGGCCACCCGCTCCTCGTCGGTGGAAGCGGCCGCATCCACCCGCTTCGCGAACGCCTGGGCCTGCGCCACCATGAACGCGCTGTTCAGGGCAAACAACTGCTGCTGGGGGACGGTGGTGACGGTGCGCTTGTCCGCGGTCACGTTCGCGTCCGGGAAGTCGAACAGCCGCAGGAGCCCGTCCAGCTCGTGCCGGCTCACCTTCGCGTACACGGTCCGGCGGCGGGCGGCCGGGTCGCGCAGGTCGAAGGCGGGGCCGCCAAGCTGCGGGTCGAGGTTCCCGCTGACGGCCAGCAGCGTGTCGCGCCAGTCCTCGATCTCCAGCCGCTTGCGTGCGCCGCGCCACAGGTACACGTTCGCGGCGTCCACCTTGTCGTTGGCCGCGTCGGACCGGCTCTCCAGTTGGTAGGCGGCCGCGGTCATGATCTGCCGGTGCAGCCACTTCACCGACCAGCCGTTCTTCACGAAGTTGACGGCGAGCCAGTCCAGCAGCTCGGGGTGACTCGGCTTGTCGCCCAGGGCGCCGAAGTTCGAGGGGGTGCCGACCAGCCCGCGGCCGAAGTGCCACGCCCACACGCGGTTCACGAACACCCGGGCCGTGAGCGGGTTGTCCTTCGAGCCGATCGCGTTCGCGAGGTCGAGGCGCGAGTACCCGCCGCCCGCCGCGACCGGCGACGGCAGCACCTGGAGAAACCCCTTCGGCGCGTCCTCGCCCTTCGTCGCGGGGTTGCCGCGGACGTACACCTTCATCCCGGCCCCGTTCCCGCTGATGACGTGCGCAACGGGCGGGGCCGCCGGCATCGCCTTTTTAATCTGCGCCAGATCGTCGGTCGCGCCCTTGTACGCGAGCAGCTTCGCGAGCTGCGTGACCAGCGGGTCCTTTTTGGCTTTCAGCTCGCTCTGGAGCTTCTTGGCCCGGTCCTCGGCCTTCTTGAGGCTCGCCTGCGCGGTCTGGTACGCCTTCACCTCGGCCGGCGCGCCGAGCGGCGCGTCGGACATGTCGGTCCCCATGTAGATGCCCGCGAGGGAGTAATAGTCTCTCGTCGGGATGGGGTCGAACTTGTGGTCGTGGCACCGGGCGCAGGCGACGGTCAGCCCCAGGAACCCGCGCGTCACGGTGTCCACGCGGTCGTCCAGTTCTTCGGCGATCGCCTGCGCCGCCGCGGTGTTCTTGTAGTACTCGGCGCCCAGCCCGAGGAAGCCCAGCCCCGCGAACTTGACGAACGGGTCGCTCGGCGCGTCCGGGAGCATGTCGCCGGCGATCTGGAGCTTCACGAACCGGTCGTAAGGCATGTCGGCGTTGAACGCGGCGACGACCCAGTCGCGATAGCGCCACGCCTGGTTTCTGGGCTTCACGGCGAACGTGTGCGCCTGGTCCTCGGCGTACCGAGCCACGTCGAGCCAGTGCCGCCCCCACTTCTCGCCGTACTGGGGCGACGCGAGCAGCCGGTCAACGACCTTCTCGAACGCGTCCGGCGCCTCATCGGCCAGAAATGCGTCCACCGCCTCCGGTGCGGGCGGCAGGCCGGTGAGGTTGTAAGAGGCGCGGCGGATGAGGGTCCGTTTGTCGGCCCGCGCGACGGGCGTCAGCCCCTTTTCCGCGAGCTTGGCCGCGACGAACGCATCGATCGGATGCGCGGGGCCGGCCGGAACGGGGGACGCCTTCGGTGCCTGGAACGACCAGAACTGTTTGCCCTTCTCGATGTCAATACCGGCGACCTTCGCGGTTTCGCCGGTGCGCGGGTCAACCGCCCCGTCGGCGATCCACTGTTCAAAGTCCTTGATGACCGCGTCGGGCAGTTTGCCCTTCGGCGGCATTTGGAGGTCGCCGTCGTACTTGAGCGACTTGAGCAGCGTGCCGGCCTCGGGCTTCCCCGGGACGAGCGCCGCCCCGGTGTCGCCGCCCGCGAGCAGCGCGGCCTTCGTGTCGAGCTTCAGGCCGGCCTTGAGCTTCTTGTCCTTCTCGGCGGTCTCGGAGTGGCACTTGTAGCACTGCTCGACCAGCACCGGCCGGATTTTCGTTTCGAAGAATTCGACCTTCTTCGCGTCGGCCGGCGCGGGATCGGACGCCCGGACCGACGACGACGGCGCGGCGAAAAGCGCGACAACGAGTGCGAATCGCAGCATAGGTTTCAGCTCGGCAGGAGCCCGAACGTCGTATTCGGGTCGGTGGCGGGAGAACCGTCCGGTCGCAAACAGGCGGGAGAGGCAAGAGCCCATAATTATATTATCAGCGTCGAACGGGCGGAGCAAACGGGAAATCCGGCACGGCGAAAAGCGCATGATCCTACGCGAAGCTCGGGAGACCGATTGGCCCGCCGTGTGGCAACTGTTCCAAAGCGTCGCGTCCGGCGGGGACGTGTTCGCGTACGACGAATCGACGCCCGAAGCCGTCGCCCGGAAGCTGTGGTTCGACCCGCCGGCCGTTTGCGTTGTGTGTGAGGAGGAGAGCGACTTCGCCGGAACGTACTACGTTCGCCCGAACCACCCGGGCCGCGGCAGTCGCGTGGCAAACGCGGGGTACATGGTCGCGCCCGAGTTCCGCGGGCGCGGGCTGGCGGTCGCGATGTGCGAGCATTCACTGGAGACGGCCCGGCACCTCGGCTTCGCCGCCATGCAGTTCAACTTTGTGGTGAGCACGAACGCAACCGCCGTGCGGGCCTGGGAGCGGTGCGGGTTTACGACGGTCGGGCGCCTGCCGCTCGCGTTCGAGCACAAAAAATTGGGATTCGTTGACGCGCTGGTGATGTTCCGCGCGTTGTAAAAATGCCGTCGCCCGGCGGCTGCCTGGTCGCAGCCGCCGGGCGACGATACGCGCGGCAAGAGCGGACGGCGCGGATTACGGCGCCGGCGCCGGAGTGGTGTCGCTCCCCTTCGGAGCCGCATCGCCGCCCTTCGTCGCGGTCGGCGGTGGCGCGGCTTCGCCGAGCTTCAGCACCGCCGGGGCCGGTGTCGAAGGGGCCTGTTTTCCGCCGTACTCGCTGAAATCGAGGTACAGCAGCACACAGCCGATCGTGATGGCCATGAAGGTGATGAACAGCATCACCACGTACGGCCCGTCGCGCTTCACCGGTTCGGGCCGCCGGGGGCGGTCGTCATCACGCTCGCGGTCACGGTCCTTTTTTCGGGCCATTGGTGCGGCCTCCGTAATGCGTTAGGGTGCGTGGTCAACGGTTACGCGAGCCACCAACGATGCCCACTTGGTCGCCCTTGCGGGGCAGCTCTTCGGGCTTCAGTTGCGACACCGGCACCTGACTCGCCGGGCGGAACTCGGCCACCGCGTTCTTCGGGTACGCCGACTTCGTCACCACCAGGGTGCCCAGGTACCGACCGCCGTTGGTTTCGCGGAACACGTCCAGGCGGGCCCCGGGCGTCACCCCGGCGTCGAGGCCGATGCTGATCTCAACGAAGCTGCCCGCGAGGTCGCTCGTTACCGTGCCGCGAACGTTTTCCGGGAGCGGGGCGGGTACCTTGTCGATGCTGCGGAGGACCGTCGCCGCCCCCCCGCCGCCGCCGGGCTGCCTCAGTTCCGAAAGCTGGGCCTGGAGCAGCGCGGCCCGGGCCACGTTCTCGTCGGAGATCGCCCGCGCGAGTTTGGCCTCGTTCTCGGCGCGAAGGCGCTCGCGGTTGGCGGCCTCCGCGTCCCGCACCAACTGGACCCGGTTGTTTTCGAGCAAGGTGTTCCGCCCGCGGGTGTCCTCGAGCTCGCTCAGCGTCGCCTTCTGCTGTGCGACCAGGAGCTGAACGCTCTGCTGAAGGACCGCGTAGTTGTTCGTCAGCTTGCGGAACTCCTCGTCGCTCTTGCTGCCGCTGGCCTTCTGCTCCGCAAGCGCCTTGTCCAGGTCGGCGGTGCGGCTCCGCTCGGCGCTGAGCAGGTTGGCCATCCGCGCCACTTCGGTGGCGCTGGTGCTCAGTTCGGCGCGACGGTTCGCCTCGCTCTCCTTGAGCGCCTTTTCGGCCGCGTCGGCCCGTGCCTTCCAGTTGGTCCGCGTGACGTACACGTTGAGCGTCAGCGCCATCCACGCGACGGAGGCGATGAGAACCAGGAACGTCAAGATCTTGCCGAGCCAACTCATCGCACGCCCTCCCGTGGTGTGAGTTCCGAGTGCCAAATTCCGGATACCGGGTCCGGCCCCAGGGGACCGCCGCGTGAAAAGCCCTCCGGCCTCACCACGCGCGGCACGAGCCTGGGGCTCCGGACGCCGGGACGTATTATTGTTCTCACGGGTTCGAAACGCCGAGCCGCTTCAACTGGTCGCGCAACTGGCGATCCCGTCGCAGCACCGTCTCCCGGGTCTCGAACACGTTAACCTCGAACGTGGACAGGAAAAACAGCTCGGCCTGAACGCTGTCGCGGATCGTGTTCATGGCCACCAACCGCTTCTCGGTGGCGAGCACGTCCGCGCTGAGGGTGTCGAACAGCCGGCGCTGGTCGGCGATCTCCTTCGTCAGCAGCTCGATGCGCTGGGCGTCGGCCGCGACCGAGTTGGTCAGCGCGTCGAGCCCCGGCAGCGGCAGCGCCTTGCCGTCCGGCCCCACCTCGCTGCCCAGGACGGCCTCGCCCTTGGGCCGGCCGGCCGCGTCAAAGGTCAGATCGTACAACCGGGTCCGAGGATCCACGACCGGAAGGTAAAACCCCTTACCGCTCTTCGGGTTCGCGGGGTCGATGAGGTCCTTCGGGTTCCCCTTGTGTGCGTACTCGATGAGCCGGGCGTACCCGTTGCGCCGGTTCGCGCGGAACTGCTCGTGCGCCTCCAGAGACTTGAGGCTGTCCCCCCAGAGGCCGCTCGCCGCCTTTGCGGCCTCGTTCAGGGAGTCGATCTCGGCCTTCAGCTCGGCGTAGCTGGCCGCGCCGGCGCCCTTGTCCGCCCCGCCCTCCGGGAGCGGGTTGAACCACGCCGGGCGTTGCGCGTACACGCCCACCGCCCACGTCATCATCGTGAGCCCGACGACGAGGATCAGGAAGGCCAACAGCTTGCCGATTGCCGTCATGGTCGCACCTGGCCCGGTGAATGCCTCGCCCGATCGATCGCGGCGCGGGCGAGAGCCCGCACCGCACCCGAAACGCACCCCGACACAACCCAAAGAACTCGCACCGCAATCAGGGCCGGGTCGCCGGCGGCTGCCCGTACCGCTCGCGCTCGGCGTCCACCAGCAGGGCCTCGAGCCGGTACACCTCGTCGAGGGTCAGCGCGACCTCGCGCTGGATCTCGTACAACTGCCGTTCGATGCCGCTCTGCTGTACCAGCAGTTGGTCCACCTCGGTCCGCACCTTCTCCAACTGGGCGCCCAGCTCCTTCAGTTGCGTGCGGCGGCGGCTGACGGCGTCGTCCGCGGCGGCCTTCGCGTCGTCCAGCTTGGCCCGCTCCTGGGAAACCGCCCGCGCCCGGTCCAGGCTCTGGCGCGTCTCGTTCAGCAGCGTGTCGTAGCGGAGCTGGTACACGGCCTGGTCCGCCATGATCGGCTGGTCCACCTGCTCGCGCATCAGCCGGAAGCGAACGGCCTGACCGGCGACCGCGCGCACGTAGTGCCGGAGCCCGACGACCGCGGCCGCCCGCTGCTGCCACGCGCGGTCCTGATCGAGGTGGACCAACAGGTGCGAGATCCGGTCGCGGCGGTCGCCCTCGTCGGACGACACCGGCGGCTTGATCGCCGCGAGCGCGTCGGAGTTACCAGCGGCCTCTTCCATTTTCTTTTTCAGCTGCGCCCACTTAGCAGGGGCGAGCGCCCCGGCCTCGGAGTCGTACTGCTTCGGTACGACCCGGTAGAACTTGCGGTCCAACAGGTGAACGAGCTGCTCCGCGTCCGCCGCGTACTGCTCCGCGGTCTTCGGGGCGCCGTCCGCGCCGGCCGCGCTGGCCAGCCCCTGGAACAGGAGCCGCTCGTCCATCGTCTCCGCCTGGAGCAGCAGCCGCTTGAGCACGACGGACACGCGCTGAGCGGGCTCGGGCGCGCCGCCCAGTTCGGCCTTCAGCACGCCGAGCACCCGCAGGACCTCGGCCGACAGGCTCGGCACGGCCTCGGTCGAAGCGAGCGCGGACGGCCCCGCCGCCCCGCCCTTGCTGGCCGTCTCGGCCGGAGCCTTAGCGACCTCACCGAAGTGCTTGTCGAGAAGAACTTTGCCGACCGTGCTGGTCTGCTGGCCGCCGGCCATCGGCACGACGAACGGGGTCTCGCCGTCCGGGGCGAACCGGTCGCCGTCGAGGGGCAGCCCCTGCAAAACCAGTAAGTGGCGGAGCCCCGCCGCGTTGAGCTGCTGGCGGCCCTTGTAGTCCTGGGCGCCGAAGTAGACGTATGCGCCCCCGGCGACGAGGGTCAGGAACACCAGCAGGATGCCGAACAGTCTCATGGCGTTCGTGTCCCTGCACGGGCCGGGCGCGAGTCCCCGGCGGCCCAAGGTTGAGTTCGCGATAGGCGCCCGGAGGCGCTTCCAGATTGCGATTCTGCCGGACAACACGGACCTTGACAAGCGCGGAACGTCCACAAACAGCGGGAGTTCGGAAACTTGGAAAGGCGGTGGCGGTCCTACCGGTTATGTGGCGCCCGAGATGAACCTTTCAGTCATTCTACCCCGAGCGGAACCCGCCCGCGCGACCGCGTGTCGGGTCAGGTCACAAGCGTGAGGCCGGCGGCGTGTCGGGCGCGGCGGTCGCGCACGGCGGCCGCTTTTGAGCTATAAGTAAACTAATCCGCGCGCCGGCCCGTACCGGCGCTCACGGCCGGAGCGCTCACATGGCAGTCGAACCGCCGGTCCCGCAACAGCTCGGCAACTACGACATCGTGTCGAAGATCGCCGAGGGCGGGATGGGCACCGTGTACAAAGGCCGCAACCGCGCCACCGGCGAGGTCGTGGCCGTGAAGGTGATCGCACCGGCCACCGCCAAGAACCCGATCCTGCTCCAGCGGTTCGAGCGCGAGTTCCTCGCGGCCAAGGTGCTCGATCACCCGAACGTCGTGCGCGCCCTCGACTACAGCGGCACCCCGCCGCACCCGTTCCTGGTCATGGAGTTCGTGGACGGCCAGTCGATCGGCCAGTGCATCGAGCAGCAGGGGAAGTACGCCGAAAGCGAGGCGGTCCGGCTCGTCGCCCAGGTGTGCGACGGGCTCCAGCGGGCGCACAAGCAGGGGCTGGTGCACCGCGACGTTAAACCCGACAACATTCTCGTGAACAAAGAGGGCGTCGCGAAGCTCACCGACATGGGTCTGGTGAAGGAGGTCGAGGGCGATTTGAACCTCACCCGCACCGGGCGCGGGCTGGGCACCCCGCACTACATGGCCCCCGAGCAGTTCCGGAACGCCAAGACGGTTGACGTGCGCGGCGACATCTACTCCCTGGGCGCCACCCTGTACGCGATGGTGACGGGGGTGGTCCCGTTCGACAACGCCAGCCCGCTCGACTGCTGGATGCGCAAGATCCGCAACGAGTTCCGCAGCCCGAAGGAGCTGAACCCGGCCCTCTCCGATCGTGTGGACTGGGCCATCCGGCGGGCCATGAGCGCGGAACCGGCCCAGCGCCCGGCGAGTTGCCGCGAGTTCCTTGAGGACCTGACCGGCCAGAGCCGGCCGTCCCAGCAAAACTCGAACCAGCAGGGCCAGCCCACGCCCGGCGCCGACGTGTGGTACTTGGTGTACCGCGACGAAAACGAAAAGCCGCACACGGTGAAGGGGAGCACCGAGGGGATTCGCAACGCGCTGCGCGACAGCCTGCTCGGCGACCCGTCGGAAGTGCTGGTGAGCCGCACAAAGAACGGGCAGTTCACCCCGCTCGCGAGTGTACCAGAGTTCCGCGATCTCGTGGTCACCCCGGCCCCGGTCGCGGTCCCGGCGGCCCGCACCCCCAACCCCGACGAAACGGTCGAGTACCGCGAGGCGACGCCCCCCGGCCCCTCTTCCTCCGGGAACCTGGGCCGCCGCCCGGCACCGAAGGCTTCCACCGCCCCGAAGCCCCCGCCCTACAGCTACAACAGCCCTTCGGGTGCGTACCCGCCACCCAAGGGCAGCCGTGAGCACAAGGTGCGGGTCGAAGAGCGCGCGCCTCGGGAAGAACCGAAACCGTTCAACTGGACCCCGCTGCTGGCGCTCGTCGTGCTGATCCTCACCGCGATCATCGGGTACCTAGTCCTGGCGAAGTGACAACTCCCTGTGGGGCGCGGGCCTCTTGCCCGCCTTTGCAGCCGTCGTCAAACCACACTGCCTCGCGACGGCTGTCACGCACCTCGCTTACGCAATCCGCGCCGGCCGCGCATTCGATCAGCTACCGGTTGTCGCAGACGCGATCCAGAACGTCGGCTGCGACAACGAGGGGCTGCTCCGCCACGGTCGGCACGACACCTTCCACGGCCCACACTGCTGGGCACTCGAAGCGATGCTGGTGGAGCCATCGCCTCGAAAATGAACAACCAACCCCAACCCCCTTAAGCTAAAGCATCAATTCCAACAACCCCGTTCCGGGGGCGTCATCCAGAGCGGCTAACTTCACCTTTTTTTCGCCGCGGGGTGTCGCTAATGTCCGCGCCGTCGGGGAGAGATAGATAAGGCTTCTCAGGAAGGGGCGTGGGTTTATGCGTCGAGCAACGGCGTGGATCGTCGTGGTCGGCGTCGCGTGTCTCGGGACCCCGGCGTCGGCCGCGGCCGAGACGATCGACGGGTTCTGGGTGTCGATCGCCTCCGGCGTGGCGGGGTCGTCCACCGCGACCGGTTACCAGGACTTGTGGTTCGAAACCCCGCACGGGCCGCCGCCAGTCGCGGTGACCCAGTGGACCGGCGGAAACGTCGAAGCCACAACCGGCGGCGGGAGCAGTTTCTTCACCGGCGGCGCGGTACCTGTGGTGCTGCCCACAACCGATGGTTACGCGTACCTTGCGGGCGGTGCCAAGCCCAGCGACCTCAGCGACGCCCTGAAGCGCCAAACGAGCGGCGGGCAAGGGCTCGCGACCGCGGCCCCGGACGCGACCGCGACCACACCGCCGGCGAACGCGGCGCTCCTCAGCGCCAACCTCGGCGACCCGGACGCCAGCGGCGGCCGCGCCCTCACCGTCACACTCACCGACGCGGCATCGAACCCGATCGGGACTGGTACGGTGACCGTCCCCGACGGCGGCTGGTGGGTCATCGGACTCGGGCCGGGCACAAAGGAACAGTCGGGCGGTGGCGACGGCGGGAATAATGGCGGCGGGAACAACGGTGGCGGGAACAACGGCGGTGGCGACGGCGGCGGGAATAATGGTGGTGGGAATAACGGTGGCGGTAACAACGGTGGTGGCGACGGTGGCGGGGGACCGGTCGCGACGCCCGAACCGGCAACGGGAGTGCTCCTGGGCATTGGCGGATTGGGCGCGGCCGGGTGGAGGCTCGTGAAGCGCCGACGCGGTAACTGATTACCCTCCCCGACACGGAGCACATTGGAAGCACGGCCCGCGCGCCGTGCTTCCCGTTTTCCCGGCCCCACATCGGACCGGCCGATACCTTCCCTTCGCGGCCCCCGCTGGAAACGCCCCTTGCGGTCCCTAATGATGTCTCCGAGGGCCGCTTCGGCGCGGCCCGCAATCTCGTGCTCACAAACGGAGGCACATATGCCGGCTCAGGTCACGAAGGAAGCCCCGGACTTCACCGCGAAGGCCGTCGTCAACGGGCAAATCGTCAACGAGTACAAGCTTTCGAGCAACCGCGGCAAGTACACCATCCTGTTCTTCTACCCGCTCGACTTCACCTTCGTGTGCCCGACCGAGATCATCGCGTTCAGCGACCGGATCGCCGAGTTCGAGAAGCGCAACTGCCAGGTGGTCGGGGTGTCGGTGGACAGCCACTATTCGCACCTCGCGTGGATCGAGACGCCCCGCGCCAAGGGCGGCCTGGGCGAGCTCAAGTACCCGCTGGTGGCCGACCTGACGAAGACGATCAGCACCGACTACGGGGTGCTGCTCGACGAGGCCGGAATCGCGCTCCGCGGCCTGTTCCTGCTCGACCAGAAGGGCATCATCCGCCACATCACCATCAACGACCTGCCCCTGGGCCGCAGCGTCGATGAAGCGATCCGGGTGCTGGACGCGCTCCAGTTCTTCGAGAAGAACGGCGAAGTGTGCCCGGCCGACTGGAAGCCGGGAGCGATGACGATCAACACGAACAACGCAAAAGAATACTTCGAGAAGGCCGCGGCCGGTCACAAGTAAGAATGAACGGCCCGGCGCCGCAAGCGGCGGCGCCGGGCCGTAAATCTGGCGCCCCAACCTGCTTCTGCTCATACAATATTCAAGGCAACGTCTCACGCCTGCTCGCCTTGCGCAACTCATATCCACCGCGCGTAACGAAAAATCGCTCTCACCCGAACCCCTCGCTCATCGCCCGCGCACGTCTTCACAATTTGCACACGAAATCATCTTGAAATCCTGATGTGACTTTCACGCTAGTGCAAGTAAGAAATTGGCTCGGGCACGAAGGCCGTCCGTTATCTCGTTTGAGAGCCAATATGTCCCAGCTCCGGCGTCGCGGGTTCACCTTGATCGAGTTGTTGGTGGTGATCGCGATCATTGCGATCCTGATCGGGCTGTTGCTGCCGGCGGTGCAGAAGGTGCGCGAGGCCGCCGCACGCATGAGCTGCTCCAACAACATGAAGCAGCTTTCGCTTGCGATGCAGAACTACCACGACGCCAACCAGTTCTTCCCGGCCGCCAACTACGACAAGGTGGCGACGGGCAACCCGACCGGGACGAAGCACGCGTGGCGCGCGTTCACGCTGGCGTACATCGAGCAGGGGAACCTCCAGAACACCTACAACCCGAGCCTGAACTGGTACGACAGTGCGAACCTGAGCGCCGCAGTTGTGCAAGTGAAAACGTTCCAGTGCCCCAGCACCCCGAACCGCGCGACCGCCACCACGTCCGCCTGGAACGGCGGCCCGCCGGCCTCGATCACGTTCCCCAGCGCCCCGGGCACGAGCGACTACGACACCACCAACGGGGTCAAGAACTTCACCTACGCTTCGCTGTACGGCTTGGCGTGCAGCGACAACAGCAAGTGCCCCGAGTACGACAGCATGACCCGCGGCGCCCTGTTCAAGAACCAGCCGACGAAGATGCTCGAGATCAGCGACGGCACCTCAAACACGGTGATGATCGTCGAGTGCTCGGCCCGCCCGCTCGTCTACATCGGGCGGACGCAGGTGGCCACCGGCACCTACCCCAGCAGCTCGGACCCGGTGCCCAACAACCAGGGCATCTGTTACCTCGACAGCGAGGGGCCGTTCAGCGTGGACGGGTCCGACGCGAACGGGGTGATCTGGCCCAAGAACAGCGGCAGCAACGCCGCCCTCGTGGCGACCTACGGGAACGCCTTCAACAAGACCAACTTCAACGAGGCGTACAGCTTCCACACGGGCGGCATGAACGTGGCGTTCTGCGACGGACACGTCCAGTTCATCCGCGACAGCATTCCGCTCAAGACGTTCGCCGCGCTCGTCACCCGCTCCGGCGGCGAGGTGGTCGGGGGCAGCGACTTCTGACGCCCACCGCGACGCCCGCACGCCGCTCCCATTTCGGGGCGGCGTTTTTGTTTCACCCACTCGATCTCATCCATGCTGCGATCGCACACGTTCGCCCTCGGCCTGCTGCTCGCCGCGGCGGCCCCCGCAGCGCGAGCGGACGTTACCCTCATCGGGGTGGGCACGCTGCCGGGGGACGCCACCGACCTCTCGGGCCTGAAAGGCAAAACCAGCGACGGCACCCCGCATGACCGCCTCGGCGGGATGGGGTCCGCCATCGCGTACACCGGCCGGGGGAGCGAATACCTCCTCGTGTCCGATCGCGGGCCTAAGGACGGGGCTACGGACTTTGTGTGCCGCTGGCACAGGATGGAGATCCGCGTCACCCCGGGTACGAAAACGCCCGTCACGCTCCAACTCTCCGGGACCACGCTACTGACCAACGAGCATGGCCAGCGGTTCGTCGGCTCGCTCGACGCCTTCTCGCACCGAGCGCCGGAGCGGAACCTGCGACTGGACCCCGAAGGCGCACGGGTCGGGCGCGACGGAACCGTGTACCTCTCCGACGAGTACGGGCCGGGTCTCTACGCGTTCAACGCAAGCGGCAAGCGGGCCGCGAGTTTGCCGGTCCCGGCGCACTTTGTGGCACCGAAGCCCGGAAAGGCGCCAGCGGACGAGTTGCCGCCGAAAAGCGTATCGGGCCGACAGCCGAACCGCGGAATGGAAGGGCTCGCGATCGCACCGGACGGCAAAACGTTGTTCGGGATCATGCAGAGCCCGCTCATCCAGGACGGCGCCCTCGACGGGAAGAACAACCGCACGGGCGTCAACTGCCGCATCCTCGAGCTCCACCTTGCGACCAAGAAGTCCCGTGAGTTCGTGTACCCGCTTCACGACGCCGGGTACGGCGTCAACGAGATCCTGGCGGTCAACGATCACGAGTTCCTCGTTCTGGAGCGAGACGGCAAAGGGGGCAACGAGACCGAGTTCAAGCGGCTCTATCTGATCGATCTCACGGACGCGACCGACGTGAGCGCGGTGTCCTCGTTGCCCGCGAAGGGCTTGCCCGCGGCCGTGAAGCCCGTGAAGAAAAAGCCGTTCCTCGACCTGCTCGCACCGAAGTACGGAATCGCGGGGGCGGAATGCCCGGAAAAGTTCGAGGGGCTGGCGTTCGGCCCCGACCTGCCCGACGGGCGCCGGTTGCTGCTCGTGACCGCGGACAACGACTTTCTTGCGGACAAGCCGTTCCGGGTGTACGCGTTTGCGGTGGATCGGGCCGAATTGCCGGGGTTCCAGCCGCAGCAGTTCGAACCGCAAACGCCCGAAAAACGTTAACGGCCGACCCGGTCCGCACTACGTTCAGCGGCCCAGGTGCAGCAGCAGTTCACGCTGCCGTAACGCCTGGAGCCGCTTCAGCCCGCCGCACCGCTCCAGATACTCCGCGAAGTCGCTCACGCCGAACAGGTGATCGTCCAAAAACTGTGCGTGCGCGGCCGGGTCCTTCTCCACCTCCATCCAGAGTTTGAGGTGTTCCTCGTCCGAGAAGTATTCGCCGGGCATGTTCCCGGGGTACGACCCGTAGGGCACCTCGCACACCGCGTCCACGCACAGGAACGGGATCTGCGTCCGGTGCGGGTCGCGGCGCATCTCGTCGTGCGGCACCAGCCGCTCGCAGGTGACGATGACCTTCTTCGCCGCTCGCGCGAGGTCCACGTCGGCGACCGAGGTGCCGCTGAAGCGGCAGTTGCCGTACCGATCGGCCTCGTGAACGTGGATCGCCGCTACATCGGGGTACAGGGCCGGCACCGCGACCAATCTCTCGCCGGTAAACGGGCACTGAATTTCCTTGGCCGGGCCGTGGGCCAGCGTGTCGGTCCCGAGCAGCGAGCGGGCCGGGACGAACGGCACCCCCATCGCGGCGGCGGTGTACCGCAACGCGAGCGTGTAGTTCGACCACTCCGCCACGTCCAGCGCGCCCGACTCCATCACCCGCCGGGCGTGGGGCGACAGCCCCCGCGCCTCCAGGCCGACGACGTAAGCCGCATCGACGCGGGCGAGCAACTGCCCGCGCCCCGTCAGGTTACCGGCGCAGAGGATCTGAAAATCGTGGGTGGTGGTGTGCCCCGAGAACCCGAGGTTCTGCCGCCGCTGGCGGACGATCTCGTGACACACCGCCGTCGGAACGCGGTTCGCTCCGAACCCGCCGGTGGCGAAGTAATCGCCGTCGCGCACGAGGCGCGAAACGGCTTCGCTCACGGACATCACTTTGTCGACAAGGCCGCGCGGCTTGGCCGCAAACGCGGCCCTCGCCTCGTCGGACGCGGGAGAGGTGAAGAGGGTGCTCATGCAGAAGAATTTACCCTCGGACCGGTGCCGACAGGCAGAGATTTTAAAGGCAAAAGAGTGCCCCTTTGTCTTTGAAACCTGTGCCCGCCCGCACCAACCCGATTGTAAATTCCTGAGCGATCAGTCCTGATAGTCCTTGACCAGCTTACGGAACCGCGGGTCCTTGCGGATCGAATCGAGGTCGTGGTCTTCGAGCATGAACGCGAAGTCGCGGTACCCCAGTTCGACCGCCCTGCGGAGCGTCGAAATGGCCTTGTCGCGCTGCTTGAGGAGCGCGTACCGGCACGCGAGGTTGTAGTGGGCCGTCGGGTCGTGCGGGCGCACCGTCACGAGCTGCCGGTCCACGGCGAGCCCGTCTTGCATCCGCCCTTTCAGCGTCAGGTTACACGCCTGCGCCCGAAGGACATCCGCAAAGTCGGGCCTGGTTGCCAGCAGTTTTCCGTAAAACTCGAGCTCGAAATCCAGTTGGGTTCGCTCGGCGAGCAGGCCAAGAACCGAGCCCGGTGGGAACGGGCTGGCACCGGTCTGACTCGGACGCTTGGGGTGCGGCATGAAACGGCCCCCGGGATGTGTCGCGAATAAGAAAGTGATTCGCGGCACTTGCCAAATTATACCCGTGCCCCGCAGCCTATGCAAACGCACACCGCGCGGAGAGTACGTTTGCCCGGTCGGGTTGTAACGCCCCTCATTCCGGCTTCACCAGCAGCCGGTAGCCGAAGTTCGGTCCGCCCAGGTCGTGTGCATCGATGAGCGAAACGTAGTAAGCCCCGTCCCCGGGCAGCGTGAGCGTAACGACCGGATCGGCGGAGCCGTCCGCGTCATCGGCGGTGTCGAGCACGTTGCGGTTCGCGTCGCAAACGGTGAGGAACCCGTCGAGCGGCGAGCCGAAGCGGGCCGCCTGCACCTCGACCCGCACCTTTTGTCCCTTCTTCCCCACGAACTTGAACACGTCCACGTCCCGTTCCACTCGGACCGTGCCCTCCACCGCGGTCGGGAGTGCGATCAGTTGCGCCGAGCCGAACGCGCCGTTGTCTTCCTTGTCCGTAACCGTTGGAAGGTCGTCGCGGACGAGGGGCCGGTACTCGTTCGAGTCGCTCGCGCCGGCCGCGATCAGTTTCACGGCGCCGGGCTTCGCGTCCTTCGGCAGCTCCAACTCGATTTCCACCTCGGAATCGCCGACGCGGTCCGCCGGGTAGTTGTTCGGCACCCCGACCGCCTTCGCACCGAGCACCCGGACCTTCGCCCCGTCAGCGCCGAGCACCTTCACGTCTTTGACGGACGCGAGGTGCTTCCCACGGAGCGCGAGCTTCTGTTTCTCTCCCGGCCGCACTACCAGGGGCACTGAGTACAGAACCTTCGGCGGCGGTTCCTTCTTGGGCTCGGCCTTCTTCTCCTGGGAAGAAGTCGCGGCGCAAACGGCGAGAAGCGAGACGATCGAAACGAGCGATCGCATGAGCGGCACCCAAACCAAAAGTCGAAGATCCGCATCGGGTCCGGTAATCGCGACGGTTGCAATCACGGAGCCAGCTTCGCGAGTTCGTCGGCCAGAACCTTCATGGTCTCCTTCTGGCGCCGGCGAACGAACTCGCGAGCCTTCGGCGTGTGGGCGATGTCCCCGATGTTGGCCGCCTGCCACGAGGAGCGCAGCACCCGCGGGGCGCGTTTCGTTCCGGCCCACAGCGCTCCCCCAACCGCGCACGCGCCACCGGCGGCGAGAAGCTGCCTTCGCGTGATGCCCATTCGTGATCCTCCGGTGTACGGTCGCGGGAGTGGGCCGGTATATTGTGCGCGCGGACGCTACGCACCACAACGTACAGAGATGAGGGGAACCGATGCCGACGCCTCAGGAACTCGCCGACCAGTATCTCGCGGGGGCCGCGCGGCTGCGCGCCGCGGTGGACGGGATGACCCGCGAACAGCTCCTCGCCCGACCGGTCGCCGGGCGCTGGTCCACGATGGAGGTGGTGTGCCACCTCAGCGACTTCGACCTGATCCTCGCGGACCGGATGAAGCGCATCATCGCGATGGCGGCCGAGGTGCCGCTCCTGCTCGTCGCGGACGAAGACCTGTTCGTAAAGGGACTCGGTTACCACACCCGCGACCTGGAAGAGGAACTCGCGGTGGTGGAATCGATCCGGCGGCAGATGGCCCGAATCATCAGCGGACTGACACCGGAACAGCTCCAACTGACGGGCAACCACAACAAGCGCGGGCTGATGACGCTCGAGAAGGTCATCGGGATGGCGACCAATCACATCCCGCACCACGTGTCGTTCGTGATGGAAAAGCGCAAAGCTCTCGGGCTCTAAACAAAGCCAAAAGCAGATTGGCCGCAAAAAAGCACAAAGGGCACAAAAAGAACCAAAAACGAAGACAAAAGAGCGAGTTCATAACACTTCTCTTGTCTTCGTTTTTGGTTCTTTTTGTGCCCTTTGTGCTTTTTTGCGGCCAATCTGCCTTTTGCTTCTTTACTTGTCAGCGCGGAACTGAAGCAGCCCCATGCCCTCCGGGCGCGGGTCGTGGTCGGCCGGGCCGCTCCACGACTGCACCCCGGCGCCGGGCACGAACCGCGACACGTTCACCGCCCACGTCTTCCCGTGGGCCGGCCGCTCGCCGGTCAGCTCGACCAGCGGGATCGCGAGTTCCGCCGTCCAGCCGGTGTCGGTCGAGTCGAACGCGACGTGGTACTTCGGGTTCCAGCTCCGGTCCCCCCAGCAGTCCTCGGCCAGGCAGCCACGGTGGTCGATCTGGAACCGGTAGTACGTTTGGTAATCGCGATCCATATCGAGCAGAATGTCCACGCGGTCGCGCCCGCTCAGGTCGGCGTCGCGGACGCGCTTCGCGACCGGCTCGGCCTTCTTACCCGCCGGGTGGTCGCACTTCACCGCGATGTACAGGTAGCGCTCGTCGTAGCTGAACCAGCTTTCGGTCTTGTAGCTCTCGCCGAACGCCTTCGCCTCGTCGGGCTTGTCGCCCGCCGACGCGGTCACCTTCAGGGGCATGACCTTCGCGCTGCGCGTCCAGCACGCGTCGTCGAGCTTCCCGTCGAGGAGCGGGCGGGTGTCGGTGAGCCGGCAGTAGCCGACCGGCTTGGACGGCGCCGGGCCGCCGGTCGGGTTCGCGAGCCACAACTCCGCCGCGAGGCAGTCGCGCCACGGGTCCACGCCCGGGGCCAGCGCGAGCGCCTGCGGCGTGTGCTTGAAGTAGTCGTTGATGAACGCGGTCGCCTTATCGTGGTTGCCGACCTGGCGGTGGGCGGCGAGGAAGCACAACCACGCGGCCGGATCCCGCGCGTACGTCGGGCCGAACGCGGACAATTTCGGCTCCAGGTCCAGACACGTCTGGTGCCACTTCAGGACCATGTTCGGGCTATAGAACCGGTACACGTCTTCGGTGGCCGAAGCGGTGCCGATGGGGGTCACGGTGCCGCTGACGGGCTTGACGGTGCTCCGGCTGTGGGCGTCGAAGCCCACGTTCGTGAGCAACATCTTCTGCTGGATCTCCGTCCGGCGCCGGGCCTCGGTGCTGGCGTGGTACCGGGTGAGCCAGCGGAACGCCTCAACCGACAGCGGGTGCCCGGTGTAGTTCGCGGTGAGCACACCGAACACCTCGCGGGCCTCGACCCACTTGCCCTCGCGCGCCAGCCGCGTGCCGACCGCGAACGCGGTCCGCGCCGCCACGTCGTCGGGGAGCTTCTTGAGCTCCGTGTTGAGCGCCCCGAGCAGCTTGTCCGCGCCGCCCATTTCGGCGTCCACCACCCCGGCCAGCGTTTCGAGGCGGCGCCGCGCCTGCACGGCCTTCTGCTTCTCGGTCGCGGCGGTCGGGTCGAAGGAGGCAACAGCGGAGCGCCGGGCCACGCCGCCCGGGGCCAGGGAGATGCCCTCCATCAGGGACGTGTGCGCGTCCGCACCCGGGAGCCGGTGCGCGACGAGCACGAAGCACCGCCGGTCGGTGACGGCCGCATCGCCCGCCAGTATGCGGGTCGCGGCCTCGGCGAAGTCTCGCGGCGAATCGTTGAGCCGGTTGCTGAACACGCTCTGGTCCAGTTTGATCGGCGCGGTCTTCGGGTCGCCCGCGAGCGCGTACAGCTTTTTCGCGCCCCACGGCTTCAAGCCCAGCGTCGCAACCTGTTCGGGGAAGCAGGTCGGGTCGGCGGCCTGCTTGAACGCCTCCTTCGCGGCGCTCAGTACGAGGGCGCCGGCGGGGGTGGTGTCGTTCGCGAACAGGTCACACACGATCACTTCCGGCTGCCACATGCGGATCGCGAGGACCGCTTGGCGCAGGAGCTGGCCGTTCGCCTGCCCGCCGTGCGCACGATCCCAGGTGCCGAGCAGTTCGCGTGCGGGCAGCCCGGCGGCGTGCGCCGCGAGGGGGAACGCCCACCCGCTCTCACCGGCCGCGCCGCCCGCGAGCCGCATCGCGTACCGGGCACGGAGCCCGTCGCTCGCCCGCTTCGGGTCCGCGGTTGCGGGGTCGGCGTTCGTGAGCGCGGTGGCGGCGCAGAGGTAGCCGTCGGCCGCGCCGATGGCGGCGACCACGTCGAGCGGGGTGCTGTTCCCGCTGGCGTGCAGGAACAGCGCCGCGGCCCGCTGGCCGCCGAGGCGCTGCGTCTTCCACGTCTTCCCGCCGTCGGTCGTGCCCAGCACGCAGCCCAAATCGCCGACGATCCAGCCCTCGTTCTCGCTGACGAAGTGGATCCCGTTGGCCGGCACGGTCAGTTCGGTCTTCTGGACCTCCCAGGTCTTACCCCGGTCCGCGCTGTGCAGCACGAACCCGCCCGGGCGCCCGGCAACCCACACGTGCGTACCGTGGGCGGCCACGCACTTAAAGTCGCAGGACGCCAGCGCCTGGGCCGGCAGCCCGAGGTCCACATAGCCCCACTTCCGCCCGCCGTCGGAACTGGTCAGCACCGCGCCGCCGTCGCACGCGGCGAACGCGCTCCCCCAGCCCTTCGCGCCGTGGTTGGGCGCGTACGCGATCCCGTGGACGCCGCGCCCGGCGAGCGGGTCGAGTTCGGCGTCGTGGTACGCGACCGCCACGCCCGGCCGCGGGAGCAGCACTTCCCCCACCTTGCCCCACGCACCCGCGACGAGCACGCCGCTCCCTTCGCACACCACGGCCGCACGGCACGACGGCAGGCGCGGGCCTTTGATGGCGTCCCAGGTGGCGCCGCCGTCGGTCGTGACGAACACCCCGGTGGGAAACGCATCCGAGCCGTCCCCACACACCATCCCGAGTTTCTCGTCGGCGAAGCGGATCGCGTTCAGCCCGGGCATCACGTTCGTGCCCACCTCGGCCCACCGCAGGCCACCGTCGGTGGTTTTCAGCAGCACACCCACCGACCCGGACGGGGTCTCGACGCGGCCGACGGCCCAGCCGGTGTACGGGTTAACGAAGTGCAGCCCGCGGAGGCTGGCGCGGGTGCCGGTCTTCTGCCGTTCCCACTGCTTCCCGCCATCGACGGTGTGCCACACGGCCCCGTCGTCGCCACACGCCCAGCCCTCGCTCGCGTCCACGAACTGAACCGCGTGCAGTCCCGCGTCGTCGAACGCGACCGCCGGCTGGGCGGCAGCGGGAACCGCCGCCGCGACCAGAACCGCGAGCGCGAGAAGTAGCCGAACCCGATTCATGCTCCGCTCCACCGGGGGCGCCTCTCAACCGCACCGAGAGGCGTGGGGAGCGGGGTGATAGGCAAGAGCGGAAAAGGATGCTAGATGAGTTTGAGGGGGCACGACAGTCGAGACAGCAAAAATCCTTAAGCATGCACGATAAATGATGTAGCACCCCTTGGTAACGCAAGCGGGAGGGATACGGCATTGGCCCCGCGCGCAGCGAGGCGCGCCGGATGACCGACTCGCGCACCGACCCCAGAGGGCGCTTTGTGAGTTACCGCGTTGTCGCACTTGTGTCCTGGCTCACCGTTCTCGTAGGCGGCATCTATCTTCTTGCGGCCCATCAGTTCACTCCCGGGCCGAGCGGAACGGTGTTGCACCGGTGGCCCGAGGCTACGGCCGAAGCTCGGCCGCGTGCGGTCATGTTCATACACCCGCACTGCCCTTGCACCCCGGCGTCACTGCGTAATTTCGCAGCGCTCATAGCCGGAAATCGCTGCACGGCTGAAATTTACGTCGTCGCGAACGAACCAGCCGGTACGCCCAACGGCCGCGCCGCCGCTCAGGTGTCCGGCGCCGCGTGCCACGCCGATTCGGACGGAAGGGTCGCGAAACGGTTCGGCGCGATGACATCCGGCCACGTGTTTTTATACTCCCCGAACGGTCAGTTGGTGTTCGAGGGGGGCATAACCGACGGTCGCGGCCACGAAGGCGAGAACCCGGGCCTTCGGGCGGCAACCGCCCGGGTGTCCGGCACCGAAAGCACGCTCGCCTCGTTCCCCGTGTTCGGTTGCACGTTACAAGAATGACCCCGTTTCGGAGCCGCACCTTGGTACCCCACACCGGAGCACACGCCGAAGAACTGTACCGGTCAACGGTTGCGAACAACCGGGCGCGGGCCGATCGCCTGTTTGCCGGCCTCATGGTCGCCCAGTGGGGGTTGTTGATCGTGCTGGCGCTGGTCGTCAGCCCGCGCGCCTGGGCCGGTTCGGAATCGAGCGTTCACTTCCACGTTTGGGCGGCGGTCCTGCTCGGAGCGGCGTGCGCGGCCGCACCCGTCTACCTCGCGGTCAACCAACCGGGCGAAGAGCTGAACGGGTACGTAGTTGCCGTCGCGCAAATGGTCATGGGAATTCTCGTGATGCACCTGACCGGCGGGCGCATCGAGTCGCACTTCCACGTGTTCGCATCCATCGGCATGCTCGCCGTGTACCGGGAGTGGCGCGTCCTGGTGCTCGGCGTGGGAGTCGCGGCCGTCGATCACATCGCCCGCGGGTTCCTGTGGTGGCAATCGGCGTACGGTTCGAGTCCGTACAGCAACTGGCTCTGGCTCGAGCACGCCGCCTGGGCGCTGTTCGCGATGCCCGTGCTGGCCTGGATGTGCGTACTGAGTCAAAGCGAAATGCGGACCCAGGCCGCGCGCGAGGCCGCGCTCGCCGAAGCCGAACGAACGACCGCGGCCAACATGCGCGAGCTCGCGGCTCAGGCGCAGGAAATCCGCGAGCGCACGGACCGGGAAAATGCGGCGCGCACGGAGCGAGAGGCCGAGGCCGAACGCGCCCGGCAGACCGAGCGTGCGCAAGCCGACGAGTTGAAGCGAAAAGTGAGCGTCATCCTGTCCGGGATGAACGCGCTGGCGGCGGGCGATTTTACAGTATCTGTGCCGGCTCTGGGCTCCGACGACGTGGGGCAGATGGCCACCGCCCTTAACACCGCGGTGGGGAGCATACGTGCGGCCCTGGAAGGGGTGCGTGAGGTGGCCGAGCAACTGGCCGACGCGTCCGCACAAATGGCCGCGGCCAGCGACGAAATCTCTCACGGCGCTCAAGAGCAGGCGTCCAGCTTGGAAGAGACCGCGTCCGCGCTGGAAGAAATCACGTCTACCGTTAAACAAAGCGCCAACAGCGCCCAGCAGGCCCGCCAACTGGCCAGTGGGTCCAAAGAAGTGGCCGAGCGCGGTGGTCAGGTGGTGACCACCGCGGTCGGCGCAATGAGTGAGATCAACGGGTCGTCGAAGAAGATCGCGGAGATCATCACCACCATCGACGAGATCGCGTTCCAGACCAACCTGCTGGCCCTCAACGCCGCCGTCGAAGCCGCTCGCGCCGGCGAGCAGGGCCGCGGGTTCGCCGTGGTGGCGACGGAGGTGCGGAACCTCGCCCAGCGGTCCGCCACCGCCGCCAAGGAGATCAAGGCCCTGATCCAAGACTCCGTCAAAAAGGTCGACGCCGGAACCGAACTGGTCAACAAATCGGGGGACACCCTAGCCGAGATCGTCGCCAGCGTCAAACGGGTCACCGACATCGTCACCGAGATGGCCGCCGCTGGGAAGGAACAGTCCGCCGGCATCGAACAGGTCAACCGAGCAGTTGCTCAGATGGACAGCGTGACCCAGCGGAACGCGTCCCAGACCGAGGAGATGAGCGCCACCGCCCAGTCCCTTACCGACCAGGCCACACAGCTCCGCGACCTCGTCGCGCGGTTCAAGCTCAGCGGCACACCGGCACCCGCACCACGGGCACATAAGGCCGCCAAGAAAGGACGGCCCGCAACTCACGGCTCACGACAACGGAGCCGATAAGCCGGCGGCTGTGGTTTGTGCCGCGCGTTTATCTCACATCAAGAGCAACAAACAACTATCGTCTATCGATAAGTCATACGGGAGATCGTGCGCCGCTCGTTTTCCGCGTGGCGCCGCAGGGCGCACCACACTCCCTTCGTTGATCTGCAGGACCGCCCGTATCCGCAATGGGCCGCACGGCTTGATGTCCGGACATCCGGATCTGGTGCGTGCGTCGCGGCGGTTGGCTCCGACGCGAACAGCACCCGACGCGTCCGACGCTCGTGCGCGTGCCGCCCGGCGCCCGTGCGGGGCCGCACACGACCAACTACGGAGAACCGCCGCATGCACGCGCTGTGGCTCGCCCTCGGGCACCTGCCCGTTCGCAAGAAATTGCTGGGGCTGTCGGCGGTTTGGCTCGTCGGCCTCCTCGCCGTTCTCGGCCTGACGGTACACCTATCGGTCCAGGCCCGCAACATCGCCTCCGAAGAGTGCGGGAGCCTCAGCGCTCAGGACATGGCGCACACCCTCTCGGGGGTTCAGAGCATTTGCCGCCCGCTGTTCGACGGGCAGAACCAGATGATCGACTCCGCCCTCCGAGTTGCGGCCCACCAAGTGGCCGCGCACGGGGGGCTCTCGCTCTCTGCCGACGAAACGGCGGAGTGGACGGCGGTCAACCAGTTCTCCAAACAATCGGTGCCCGCTGCGCTGCCGAAGTTGCTCCTCGGCGACCGATCGATCCAAGGGAACAAAGATCCCAGCGTCCCCGGACCGGTGGTAGACGAGGTCCGCGCCCTCACCGGCCTCCACTGCACACTGTTCCAGCGGATGAACCCGAACGGCGACATGCTACGCGTGATCACCACGCACCAGACGGCCGACGGCCGACGGGCGAACGGCACGTTCATCCCCCGAACCAACCCCGACGGCCTGCCCAACCCGGTAGCCGAACGGTTACTGGCCGGGCAAACGTACCGCGGCCGGGCGCGCGTTCTGGACCGGTGGTACGTCACCGCCTATCAACCCGTGAGCGACAAAACCGGTGCCGTCATCGGGGCCATCTACGTGGGCGTCCCTCAGGACGGCATGCCCGGGCTCCGTGAAGCACTCGATAGCGTCCGGGTCGGAGCCAGCGGCCGGGCGTTCGTATTTGACGGCGCCGGCGAGTGGGTCTTCTCGGCGGACCCCGCCGACCGGGGAAGAAACCTGTTCGCCGCCGGTGCCAACGACCGAAACGTCGCTCTGCGCGAGGCGGGCACGAAGGCGAAAGCGCTCGCGCCCGGTGAAACCGGCGAGTTGCGGTGTTCCTGGAGCGACGACAAAGGCTCAAGCGACCAAGTGGTGCGGTACGTGTACTTCGCCCCGTGGGACTGGGTCATCGGCGTAAGTGTCTCGCAAGACGAGGTGACGGCCGCGGAGCGGCGCGTCAGCACCGCCGGCATCCGGACCCAGTTATTGGCCCTCGGAATCGGGCTGGCTGTGGTGGCGCTGAGCCTGCTCTGCGCCGTCGGCGTAACGCGTTCGATCACGCGGCCGCTCGAACAGGTGCTAGACGTGCTCGAGGATGTCGCCCGCGGGAACCTCGAACGGTCCGTCGAGGTACACACGAGCGACGAGTTGGGCCGCGTCGGTGGCGCCTTGAACGTCGCCATCGGCGCGCTCCGACAGGCCGAAGTGCACGACCGGGAGCGAACCGAACAGGAGCGCAAGCACCAGCAGGCCGAGCGGGAACGGACCGAGCGCGAGGCCACGGCCGAGCGGGAGCGATCCGAGCGCGAGCGGCAGCAGGCGGCCGAGACGGCCGAAAAGGCGCAACAACTGTTGGGCACCATGAGCGCCATCGCGGCCGGGGACTTCACCTGCCAGGTGCCCGACCTGGGGAACGACGTGATCGGTCAACTGGCGTCGGCTCTGAACCAAACGGTCGGGAGTGTACGTGCGGCCCTCGAAGGCGTGCGTGAGGTGTCCGAGCAACTGGCCGACGCCTCATCGCAACTGTCCGCGGCCAGTGACGAGATCTCCACCGGCGCGCAAGAACAGGCCAGCAGCCTGGAGGAAACGGCGAGCACGTTACACGAGATCACCGCAACGGTGCGCCGCAGCGCCGACAGTGCTCAACAGGCCCGCCAACTGGCGAACGGGTCCACGGAGGTGGCGCAAAAGGGCGGGCGCGTGGTGAGCGACGCGGTGGGCGCGATGGGCGAGATCAACGGGTCATCGAAGAGGATCGCGGACATCATCACGACCATCGACGAGATCGCGTTCCAGACCAACCTGCTCGCCCTCAACGCCGCCGTCGAGGCGGCACGCGCCGGCGAGCAGGGCCGCGGGTTCGCCGTCGTCGCCACCGAAGTTCGCAACCTCGCCCAGCGGTCTGCCACCGCCGCCAAGGAGATCAAGGCCCTGATCCAGGACAGCGTGAAGAAAGTGGACGCCGGCACCGAACTGGTCAACAACTCTGGGACCACACTCGCCGAGATCGTCTCCAGCGCCAAACGAGTGGCTGACATCATTACTGAGATCGCAGCGGCCAGCCGAGAGCAGGCTACCGGCATCGAGCAGGTGAACAAGGCCGTCGGTCAGATGGACAGTGTGACCCAGCGGAACGCGTCCCAGACCGAGGAGATGAGCGCCACCGCCCAGGCACTCACCGACCAGGCCACACAGCTCCGCGACCTCGTCGCGCGGTTCAAGCTCGGCGGCACACCGGAACCCGCGCCACGGGCACACAAGGCCGCCAAGAAAGGACGACCCGCAACTCACGGCTCACGAAACCGGAGCCGATAAGTGCCAACTGGTCAACACGCGCAGGCGTGCCAGAACGGCCACAAACGCGAATGGGTAAGGGCGGGCGATGCCGGCAACGGGTTAACCGAGTGCTGAAGGCCGGTACACAATTTGGCGCCGCTACCCGCCCGCGATTTTGAGTCAGAGATTCCACCTGCACCAACACCGGAAGAACATTTATCGTGGTGGCCCCTCTTCGCCCGTCGCGCTGACTATAGCCGGCCGATCGGTGCTCATCCTTTTCCCAGCACCAAATCCACGACCCAGCAGCCGCGGACGTGTGGTCCGGGTCCGCGGCAGTGGTTCAGGATGTCGTCGGAGTCGCACCCGGCGTCTTGGAGCGCGTCGGCCAGAATCGGCATCGCGGAGAAGCCGCGGGACTCGTACACCTGCGCCGCGAGGGCGCGAACCGTGTCGGTGCGCCACTGCGGGGGTAAGGTGGCGGGGCGGAAGGGGTTCATCACACAGCGGAGCAAAGCGGGCGTCGTCAGCGAGGTTTGGGGCAGATCAACGAGACATTCAATGGTGTTGTCTTCCGTTGCCGCCCAACGGAGGAGGCGACAAGCATCGCTCACTTGTGGGTCGAGTTCGGGTTCGCCCAGACGGTGCTGAAACCGAGACAAACTATTGCGGCGTTGTCGCACTTGCTCGAATGAACGTCTCCTATCCAAGAAAGCGTCTAGTCTCTTTTTAAGTTCAGTGTAGCGGTATTGATTCCGTATCCGCAGTGCCGGATGTACCGTCGGCACTCGTCGGGTGTGAACGCATCCACCGCTTTTCCCAAGAAGTCCCATAGGCCGTCGATGGTTCGCTTCCCGGCGGCTCGGAGCAACCCCTTGAGTTTGGAGAACGCCAACTCGATGGGGTTCAGGTCGGGGCTGTACGGCGGCAGGTACAGTACCTGGCCGCCCGCGGCCTCAATCGCCTGCTTGGCCGCGACCCGCTTGTGGCCGATCAGGTTGTCCATCACCACCACATCACCGGGCCGGAGCGTGGTCACCAAGATCTGCTTCACGTAGGCCACGAACAGGTCCCCGGTCATGGCCCCATCGATCACCATCGGGGCCGTCAGCCCATCGGCCCGTAGGGCCGCCACAAACGTCGTCGTTTTCCAGTGCCCGTGCGGAACCGGGCACACCAGCCGCTCCCCTCTGGGGCTCCGGCCATAACGCCGGGTCATGTTCGTGCTGGCCCACGTCTCGTCGATGAACACCACCTTGTCCGGGTCCAATGCCGGTTGGGTGGCCTCCCAATCGGCCCGCTTCTGCTTCACGTCCGGACGGTCCTGCTCGGACGCCCGCGGGACTTTTTTTTCACCGTCAGGCCGAGCTTGGCGACGGCTCGCCACAGGGTCCCGAGGGCGACCGCAACGCCCAACTTCACCTTGAGCTCTTCGAGGGTCATGTCGGGCGTTGCAGCGATGACCTCGCGGATCCGCTCGGCCGGGGTGTCGAGTTGGGGCACCCGGTTGTTGCGGCACGACCCGGGCTCGATGCGCCCGTCCTCCCGACGCCGCTGCTTGAGACGGCGTACCCACGACGCGCTCACCTTGTACCTCTCCGCGACGGCTGTGGTTCCCATCCCCGCATCACAGTCCTCAAGCACCCGCTTCCGCAAGTCCATCGACAGCGCGTTCATGGCATCCCCCGGTCGGATACCCCCCTATAATCGATTCCAAACTTCAGCGCTACGCTGAACTTAAAAAGAGACTAACGCATCGAGCATTCCTGACAGAACTTGCAGCGAGCGAACGGCCTCAACCGTGTTAACGCACGCGAGAACAAACAACCGCATTTTGCGGGCGCTGACCTTTTTCTTCAAAAATATCAGCATCGGCACCGCGTCTTCGCACGCGAGCCATTCCGCCTCGGTCATGGGTCGCCCTCCGGCTCGCCTCACAGCAAGTTCAGCGTTCCCCTCGTTACTCCTAACTGGTTCAGCGCCCGGAGTTGGCGCCACGTCTCGCGCCCGTCGTCTACGCCCACAACGACACGCGCGTATCGCGTGAGCAGCGGCCCCACCTGCGCCGGCGCCTCACGCAGCAGGTCCAGGCGGAACCGTGCTAACCCCAGCTCGCGCATCCGGCTCACGTACTCGGCGGCGCTCTGCGCGGCGCTGTTGAATACCGTGTTTCGGCAGCCCGTGTCCGGCAGCACCGGGAACGGAGCGCCGACTCGGTCTCGCAACTCGACCTTATGCGTCTCGCACGGGCGCCCACAATCGCGGTGATCCTTACCGGTGCTCAGGAACGCCGCGAACACACAGTGCTCCATGTGGAACATGGGCATGTGTTGGTGAATCACCGGTTCGAACCACTCCGGCCGCGACCGCCGCACCATTGACACGAGTTGGTCCCAGTTCAGATCGTAACTCGGCACCAACTGTTCCAGACCCGCTTCCAGAAGCACACTCGCCGTCAGTTCGTTCGCGACGTTGAGGCTGAAATCACCGATCAGCCGCGCGTGCGGCAATTGCTCACGGAAATAGCTAATCGATGCGAGGTTGCGCACCAGCACGATGTCAGGCTCGGCCCGCGCCACAAGCGACTGAAACCCGTCTTCTCCTGGCTTCCACACCCGCACCGGCGCCAACCCGACCGGCACGCCCGCGGCACGAGCCCGCGGGACCGCGTCCTTGTACCGGCGCAGGTCCTCGAAGTCGCAGTACACCGCAGCAAGTTTGGAAAGGCCGTCCGGCGGAGCCCACGCGAGTACGGCGTCGAGTTGATCCAAATTGCGCACGAGAACGGTGAGCGAAGCGTTGCCCTCACGATCATCCGCTCGCGCGCTGCTGCTCGGCAGGAGCGAGAACTCCCGTCGCAGTTCCGCCAGCGCGTTGGGGTTGTTGATCGCGTGCTTACGCCCGACGCTCCGCGCTTCGGCGAGTGCGGTCGCGCCTTGTCGGCGCAAGTCGTTCAGCACGCTCCGCGGCAGCATCACGCCCGCGGGCAGGTCGAGCGACACTTCGTCCAGTTCAAACGGCGTATCCCCGAGCCGCGACAGTTGCTCTCGCACCTCTCCGGCCGAAGTCGGCTGCTTGCGAGCCAATTCGAGCGGCCCAGCCCACGCCGCAGAGGATTCGCTCGCACCATCGGTCAAGGTCAACGTGAGAGTGCCACCAATCGCACCCTCCAGGCGCGCTCGAACCGGCACCCGGCGCGCCGGCTTGTCTTGCGAGTAGCTTTGCTCCAGTCGCTTGCGCAGCGCGGGGTCGTCCGTCTTGTACACGTCACACCCGACCGCTATCGACGCGAGATCGACCGCGCCGTCGGCGAAATACAGTTCCACCTGCCCAGGCGCCGCACGACGGACGCTCCACACCCGACCGCCCGGCTCTTGCGTGTCCGGTCGCCCCAAGTCGAACAGGACACCGTCTCCGGGCTTCACGAGGTCGTCGAACGCCTCGACCAGTTCCACCCGCGCGCCCCCGCGCACGAACCCGGACACGCGCCCGAGGCGCACCCCGCGGCTCTTGGGGAACCGCCCGCGAACGAGCATCTGGTGGTTCACGCCTTCCAAGAACCCCGGCGTTAGCCCGCGGCTGAACGTTTGCGCCAGGTCCAGTTGCTCGCGCCGCGGCAGCGTGAATGCGCGATCCGCGAGCTTCGTGTCGAGCGCCTTGCGATACGTTTGCGTGGTCGCGGCGACATACGGACCGCCCTTCAGTCGGCCCTCGATCTTGAACGAGATCACCCCGGCGTCCACCAAATCGCCGATGAGGTCGAACGCGGCCAAGTCTTGAGGGCTGAGCAGGTACGCGCGGTCGCCGAGGTCGCGCGCCTGCCCGTCGACGATCATCTCGTAAGGGAGCCGACACGCCTGCGCGCACTGCCCGCGGTTCGCGCTGCGCCCGCCCAGCGCCTCGCTCGTCAGGCACTGCCCGCTGTACGCCACGCACAGCGCGCCGTGAACGAACACCTCGACCGGGGTGGCGGTGTTCGCGGTCACCTTCTGGATGTCCGCCAGGGACAGTTCGCGCGCGAGCACGACCCGCTCGACACCGAGTTGCGTGACGAACGCGATGCCGCGCGGCTCCGTCAGCGTCATCTGCGTGCTGCCGTGGACCGGCAGCGTCGGGGCGAGCCGCTTGATGAGTCGCACCAGCCCCAGATCCTGCACGATGACCGCGTCAACCCCGGCCCCGGCGATGCGCTTCACGAATTCCGCGACCGCTTCGAGTTCGTCCGAGAAAATGAGCGTATTGAGGGTCACGAACCCCCTCACGTTCCGCCCGTGGAGGAACCGCATCACGTCGGACAGTTCGTCCGGTGCGAAGTTGGCAGCGCGTGCGCGCGCGTTAAAGTTGGACAGCCCGAAGTAGACCGCGTCGGCCCCGTTCGCGACCGCGGCGCGCATCGCGTCCCAGTCACCCGCGGGGGCCAAAAGCTCGGGCTTTGTGTTTGGAGCAGACATGCCAGGATTGTAGCAGAAAGGCGAAAAGCAATCTTATCCGCAACTCGACGCGAGCGGACACCGAGTTCGGAGACGGAATACCCTTCCGTCTCCGAACTCGGTGTCCGCCCGCGCCGGCTGGCGGGGCGGCTCAGTTCCGGCTTCTCAACCGAACGGTCGGTACGCGTCGTAGGCGACGACCGCAAGGTTGTGCAAGAAGTGCAGGAGTACGGCCAGCGGCAGTCCGCCGTACACGCGGGCGTATCCAAAAAACCCGCCAACCAGGAACAGGTACGGCATTCCGAGGATGTTCCCGAGGTGCGCGCCGGCGAACGCCACGGCGGTGAGCCAGATCGCCAAGTGAACGTTCAACGACCTCCGCAGCACGCCGAGCGTCATTTGACGGAAGAACAGCTCCTCTACAATTCCCGGCTGCACACAAATTAGCAGTACCGTAATGAGGGTCAGCTTCATCCGCTCCGGTTCGGGCGCACCGAGCGGTTTGAGCAACTCGCGCAGGAGCGTGAAGAACGCGAGGTTCAGGACCAACAGAATGCAGAGTAGGGGGAACGATGCGGCCCAGGTAAGCGCGGTCGTGCCCTCCGGCACCTTTTGCCGCGACGCCTTCCAAGCGAGCCCCAGAGCGAGCAGCGTCAAGCCCGTGGTCACGACCTCAGCGAACGCTTGGCCGGCGAGCAGGTCGTCACCCTCGGTCATTCCACCGATCGCCACGATCACCGCGCACCCGACCAGCGATGCGAGCAGCCCGAAGTACGCCACCGCCACCACCACCAGCGGCGGGATCAGGTAGGGGCGCCGTACCGGGATCGCGTACTCGGGTCGGACCGGGCGCCGGTCTTCGTAAGCATCCTCCTCGAAGGACGCGCGAACGGGTCGAGCGCGAGCCGGGCGGCGTCGGTTGTGTGGTCGGGTAATAGCCTCGGCATAGTTGCCGCACCACGGGCACTGTCCGGCGACCGGCTCGGCGGTCTCGCCGCACCGGCGGCACAGCAGTCGCCGTACCGGATGAACGATCGGCACCGCATCCGCCCCGTTATTGGTAGCCGGATCGCGTTCAACTTCGGAACCGGAAGCACTGCCCCAGTCCCCGAGCGGGGGCGGTTCGGAAAAGCGATCGGTGTCGTCGGGCGGCATGAATGTTCCGACGGTCAGAGCTTGCTCGCGCAGTGGGAACCGAGAGGCACCAAATTGTAGCAAACCGATCAAGGACCCTGGCAACAGTTATCCCGCAATTGCGGCACTTTTCTCAGAGCCGCTCCCGGCTTCAGCCGGGAGCCCCAACAGGTGCCGATCGCGCCGAACCGGCGCCGACGCCGTCGGCACACCGCACCGCGGGCCGGTTCACTTTTCCGCCGGAGCGGTCAGCACTGTGAGGTCGCCGGAGTAGCGCGGCCCGAGCACCTGCGTCACCTCTTCGAGGTCGAACTTCGCACCGCTCTTCAAGGTGAACTTCGCCTGCCGCGTCTTGCCATTGGTCGTGATCGTGTCGGGCTCTACCCACGGTAGAGTCGCGAGCCGCTCTTTGACGGCTTGCGGGCACGTCGCTCACGTCATGTCGGGCACTTTGAGCACCACCTGGTTCGGCGCGTCGGTCGCCATCGGCACGTCCGACCCGCGCGGCGCCGGCACGCACCCGGCCAACGCGAGAACAAGAACCATCACACGCGCACGCATGAAATCGCCTCCGAGAGAAAAGCTCGAAGTAGTTTAGCCGCGCTCGCGGCGCGGGGCACAAACTTGTTTGCATCCCCTGAAGGGGGTACGCTGCAAATGCACCCGTTAGGAGCTGCCCCATGTTCGCGCGCCGCCTCGTTGCCACGCTCGCTCTACTGTTCACTGCGGTGCCGGCGAGCGCCCAATCTGGTCCACAATTGCTCACCATTTTCCCACCCGGGGCAAAAGCCGGCAGCACCACGGAAGTGACTTTCGCGGGCGTCGGTTTCGACAGCGACGAAAAGCTGCTGTTCAGCGCGAAGGGCTTTACCGCTGAGCGCGTCGGCGTAGCGACTACCGATCCCAAGGCGCCGAAGGGCGCACCCGCCGCGAGCGTGAAGTTCAAAGTCACCGCGCCGAAGGGATTCGGTGGGACGTGCGATGTCCGTGTGGTGAGCAAGAGCGGCCTGAGCAACCCGCGTGCGTTCGCCGTCGGCAGCGACACGGAGGTGAACGAGGTCGAACCCAACAACGACGTACCGCAGGCTCAAAAAGTCGAACTCGACACGACGGTCAACGGCGTCGTGTCGGCGCCGACGGACGTGGACTTCGTCACGTTCAAGGCGAAGGCCGGTCAAAACGTCGCGGTGTACTGCCTCACAACCAGCATCGACAGCCGGATGCAAGCGGGCCTGATGGTGAGCGACGCCGAGGGCCGGCAACTCGCCTCGAACCGCAACTACAGGGGCGGCGACGCGGCGCTCGACTTCAAAGCTCCGAAGGACGGCGACTACACCGTGCGCGTGTCCCAGTTCGCGTACACGACCGGCGGCCCGGACCACTTCTACCGGCTCACGATCACGACCGCACCGCGGGCGCCCGCGACCTTCCCGCCGGTCGCCGAAGAAGGCGCCGGTTTGGCGTCGTGGCCCCTCGCCCCTTCGGCCGCGATGGTCGATCTGTTCGAGCCGCCTGCGCGTGAGGGGACGCCACAACTGGTGACAGCGAACCCGATCGTAACTGACGCCGGTACGAACCTCACTGCGGCCGAAGCACAGTTGGTCAAGGTGCCGTGTGACATCGCCGGGCGCATCGCCAAAAAGGGCGAGCGGCACTGGTACAGTTTCGCCGCAAAGAAGGGCGACGTGTGGACGCTCGAAGTGTTCGCGGAGCGCATCGGCTCCCCCGTCGATGCGTACTTCATCCTCACGGACGAAAAGGGCAAGGTGATCGTCGAACAGGACGACGGTGCGGACACGCTGAGCCCGAACCAGTTCTACACCAAGTCCGACGACCCCGGCCGGTACCGGTTTGCGGCGCCGGCGGACGGCACGTACAAGGTGATGGTGTCCACGCGCGAGGCGGCCGTGCAGTTCGGCCCGCGGGACCAGTACGTGCTGCGGATCGCAAAGGAGAAACCGGACTTCCGCCTGGCAATCATGCCACTAACACCGCACGTCCCGGATGCCGCCACACTCACCGCGGGCGGGGCGGTCGCGCTCGTGGTGTACGCATTTCGGTTCGATGGCTTCGACGGCGCGATCGAACTCGGTGCCGAGCAACTGCCCCGGGAAGTAAAGTGCCCGAAACAGGTCATCGGCCCGGGACAAACGCGCGGCGTGCTGGTGCTCACCTGCGAGAAGCCCGCAGCGGACTTCGACGGATTCGTCACGATCACCGGGACCGCAGGCAGTTTGAAGCAAACGGCGCGGCCCTTCAGTGTGACGTGGCCCGTACAGGGACAACAGGCGAACCAGCCGCCGCCGAACAGCCCGGTACTGACCCGCATGGACCGCGGCCCCGGATTGGCCCTCGCGATCCGCGGAACAGCGCCGTTCGTTCTTACGCCAACCGAAACGTCGTTTAAGGTGAAGGGCGGCGGTAAGTTCGATGTCACGCTGAAAATCACGCGCGACACCAGCTTCAAGGAACCGGTCGCGATTTACGTTGCCACCCCGGGATTCGGGCCGCGCCCGCAGGGGAACCAACCGTTCCCGGTAGTCGGTACTGCGCAACCCAATAGTACCGAAATCAAGTTGAACATCGATGTACCCGCGAACCTGCCACCGGGGACACATACGCTCGTGCTGCGCGGTCAGAGCGGGGCACCGACCCCAAAAGGCAACAACAGTGCGCCGCGCCCGCTCCCGAACTTCGCGGTGACGCCGCTTACCGTGACAATCGAAGGTGCCCCGAAGAAGAAATAGCCATCGCTTTAACAGCGACGTGCGGGAACGCCAGCACTTGCCAGCGTTCCCGCATGTTGTCGCTTCGTCATGAGTTACTCATCGGACTTTTTGCCCGGCTTCCCGGCTGGCGGCTGTGATCTCGGCGGCGCGGTCGGACGCGACGGAGCTGCCGGTGGCGCAACAGTCGGCCGGGGCGACGTGAGAGGCGGCTGAGCGGTCACGGGGCGCGATGCCGGCGGCGCGACCGGGGCTGGCTGTGGGAGCGGCTGAACCGGTGGTCTCGGCGCTGGCTGTGCGACCGGTGGCGCGGCAGGCGACTTCGGCATCGGTTGAGCCGCCGGTGCGGGCACTGAAGCCGGCGGATTCACCCTCGGCGGGGCCGAAGGCACCGCGGGCGGTTTCGAAGTCGGTGGCACCGGGCTCGGGCGCGGTTGCGTCGGAGCGGCGGGTAAGGGCGTCGGTTGTGGGTTCGTCCGCGGCGCCGGCGTGGTCGGCGGATTCACTTTCGGCGCCGGGCTAACTGGTGTGGGTGCCGCCGGTCTCGGTTCCGTCTTTGGCTGCGGGTTCGCCGGCGCGGGCGTCGGAGTCGGGTTGATCTTGGGCCTTGAGGGCATAACCGGCTCGGTCGATTGCTTCGGCTCGACCCGCGGTGGTGCCGGATTCGTCGCGGGCGCCGGTTTCGGCTCGACCTTCGGCACCACCGGTTGCGGACGGGTTGCGGGGTTCGTCGGCTGGCCCGGATCGACCTTCGGTTGCGGCCGTCCCGTGGGAGCCGCCGGTTGCTTCGGCTCAATCTTCGGTTGCGGAGGCGTCGCCGGATTGACAACGGGGTTCGGGCTTACCGGGGGCCGCGGCTGCGGGTTCGTCGCCGGGTTCACCGGCCCGCCACCAGCGGTCGGTTTCGGATCGATCCGCGTCCCCGCGCCGGGGGTACCGCTGCCGTTCGCGCGGAGCGGGTTGGGGGGCGGAGCCTTATCGTCGCTCGCCACACGCGCCCGGGCGACCGCGGCTTTCGGCACGTCGAGCTTGATCGACTGCGGCCGAACCGCCGGTTGCGCGGCCCCGCCGGCCCCGGGCGTAACCACCGGTTGGGGCTTCGACGCAACGGCCGTTTCGAGCTTCGTGCGCTGCGCGGCCATATCACGGAACTGCCGCGCCGCGACCGCCTCCTCGCGGCGCTGCTCGGCCGCCACCGCCTGGAACTTCGTTCGCTGGAGGTCGGGCGCGACCTTCAGCGGCGCGACCATAGCCACGTTCGCGACGTTCTGGTTCCCGACCGTCGGCGCCCCGTTCACCACCGTGATGTTGTTCGTCACGTTGTTGATGTTCGTTTGCGTGATCTTGTTGATCACCGTGTTCTGCTGCACCAGCGTGGTCGGCGGGCGCACCACGTCTCCGCGGTAGCGGCCCGCGTAAATGTCGGCCACGCCGGCGTTCCACCGCGGGCTGCTGCGGTGCTGAACCGAGTAGTAGCTCCACAGCGGGTCGTAACCCCAGTTCCGGCCCACGCCGAACCCGATGCTGAACCCGCCGCGCGGGGTAGCAACCCCGCACCACGCCGAGTACCCGCGGTCAACGTACCGCCCGTCGAAGTAGTCGCCGAAGTAGTAGTGCGTGTAGCCGCGACGCACGAACAGCGCGCCGGTCATACAAGGCTCACTCACAACGTACATGGGCGTGTACACGAACGCCGGCCGCGCGTACACCGGCCGCGTGAACACGACCGGGGCGAACAGCACGCCGCGGGTCGCCAGCGGGTAATCCCAGTAGCCGTCCACGAACACGTAGCCGGCCGGGCTCCAGTGATAACGAGCCGGCACCCATAGCCAGTCGCGCCGGTGCTCGACCCACACGCCCGGGCGCCAGACGTAACGGTTGCGCCACACCCACGACCCCGGCACGTAAACGCTGGTGGCGGTCGGCGCGACGACGGTCGGCCCGATTTCGAGCGACTGCGGCGGTTGCGGCAGGTACTCGATCTCCGGCTGTACCTGCGGTTGCGCGGGCTGCTGCGGCTGCGCCGGCGCAACCTCCTGCCAGAATCCGGGAACATACTGCCACCCGCCCTTGGCGTCGCGCCACGCCCCCGGCACCCAAACGCGCCCCGGCGGGGGCTGGCGCCAGAACCCGCTCACCCAGATGAACTGGCCGTTCTCCTCGTCCCAGCTCCAGTACCCCGGAATCCACTGAACGTTGTCGCCCTCGGGCTTCTGGTCCGGCGGCAGCTCTTCGATCGGTTCCGGCGGCTGCTTCGCCACGACCAGCGCCGCCGTCGGGGCTTCGGCCGTTGACGCGAACGCTTCGTGAACCGGCCCTTTGGCGAGCACTTCCATCCCGTCGCCCTGGCCCGCTTGTGCGGGTTGCCCCGGAGCCGGGAGCGGTAACGGAACGGGATCGGGTTGTGGCGCGCCGGGCGGACGCAGCGGGATCGGCTCCTGAGCCGGAGCGGTATTGATGACGGCCAGCGCCACCATAAGCGAGCCGAACACGCCGAGGGGCAGCACCTTCAGCACTCGTTCGGTCATTGGGAGATACCTCAAGAAGCAGCGGTGCGAATCGCGTGGGCTTAAGACAAACGCGGCAAGAGAGCAAACTTGCGCGTGTCACGAACGTCGGCCGGTATTCGTGCAAACAGGATACCGATTTATGAGAGTGGTGTAACGCGAAGAAGGCTCAGAAAACAAGTCAAATTGAAAAGTCGCCGGGTCGAAGACCGGAGGTATCAGGTCTGCGACTCGACGACTTGCGGAACCCCAACTTTACGACTTCCAAGCCACTACCAGCGCAGTTCCACCCCGAACTGGAGACCGTTAATCGCGAGGTCGGACTGCTTGAACAGCGGACGCGGTCGGTACTGACCCGAGAACCCCGCCGGCAACCCGTTCGGCACGAACGTGAGATCGACCACGTGGTCGATCTGGTCCCCGGGCCGGATCACGTTCGACCAGTAGAGGAAGTTGTACCCGCCGAACACACGAAAGTTCGGCGTCACCCAGTACCCGATGTTGAGCGTAAACTCTGGCGCCACGCTGAACTTATCGCGTTCAAACCGGCCCAGGTTCGGTCCGGCCGCGAGCAGCCCGCCGTTGTTGAACACGACCGGCACGCCGCCCGGTTGCCGGCGCACCTGAGACCCGCTGATTTCCAGCTCTTGATGGGTCGCACCAAGCGCCACCGAGGCGCGTGCGTCCAGGTCCCACCGGCCCCAGCGCCGCTCATACGCCATCCCGACCTGACCGCCGTGGAACTGGTTCCGCGTGGCGAACCGGTCCTGAACCACGATCTGCGTTCCGATCGGGTCCGGGATCAGGAGCCGCGTCCCACCGGAGCCGATCACGGTGATGTTCTCGCGAATGGTCAAGCTCTCGCGCAGGTTCAGGTGCCGGTAACCCGCGAACACCTCCGACCGTGCCGCACAACCTTTAATCCAGCACCAGCGGGCGTTAACGTCGGCCCCCCAGAGCCGGCTGTCGGCCTCGACCGTCAGCGCCCCGCGCAGAATGTCGGGCACCGCAACCGCTTCACCGTTCTCGCCTAGAGGCTGGTTCGTCCCCGGCACCAAGTTCGGGGCGTAAATCGGCCGCGTGATGAGCGGGAACCGATCCGGACTGATGGTCGTGCTACCCGACCGGTTACCCAGAAAGAAGAATCCGGCGTCGATGCCGCACGACTGCGCGTCGTCGAGCCAAGCCCCGGCCCGGAACCGGAACCCGCTCCGAGTGCTGTCAAGAAACGCTCCCGGGCCAACAAGCGCGGTGGTTCCGGGTTCGCCGAGGTAGCCGTTCAGCGCGGTGTTGGCGTTAGTAGTCGCGAGCACCGGCGTGGCGAACCCCGGAAGCCACCATTGAAGGTACTCGGCGCGTGCGAAGAACCGGTTTGCCAGTCCGGCGTCCAGTTCGTCCGCAACACGGAGATCGCGCGAGTTCCCGATCACCTCGCGCAGCGGCGGGTAGTCCCGCGACAGCCGCACCGGCGGCGAACCGAACGTCCCGCGCCTCTGCGTCGGAGCGTCGAACGCGCCGGCCGGGTACATGAGTTCCGCCGGCGCCGGCTCCAACTCGGGCTGCGGTTGCCCCTGCGGCACCGGGCGCGGAGTCGGTAGCGGGTTAACACCCTTCCAGTCCGGAAAGAGCCCCGGCTGTTGCGGCGGGTTCATCATCGGCGGTTCGGCCGACTTCGGGCGCACGGGGTCATCGGACTTCGGCCGCACCGGCTCCGGTTGCGCCGCGGGAAGCTCGCGCACCGGTTCCGTTGCCACAGGCAAATCCGGGCGCGAGATCGGGGGTTCCGGCGTGCCAGGAGCGTTACCCGGGTTGGGTAGTTCCGGGATGGCCGGGAGCGGCCCGAGAGACTCCCCACGCGGCCCGGCAGACTCAGACGGCGGCGGTGCGGGTTGCGAAAGCGGGACCGCTCCCGGGGGAGCGGCTCGGAAGGTCGGCTGCGGCTCTTTCGCCGCGGTCTGCACAACGGCAGGCGCCGAGCCCCGCACCGGGAGCCAAATCACCCCCGAGTCCGTTACCGGCGGTGCGCGCAGCGCGGCCGGGAGCAGGCCCGGTTCGCCCGTCCGGGGCGCAGGCGGCGCGGGAGGAGCGCCGACGGGGCGCCAGTCGCCGTCGGCCGAGAGTGCCGACCCGGCGGTCAGTGCGAGTCCCAGCCCGATCGCTTTAACCCGGAAGCGCTTCATGCCCGCCGCCCTCGATCACGGTTCACCCCCTTGATTCGGCTCGCGGGACGCACAACCCACAAACTTTCTCGGATCGTCGCGCACAGAATTTCCGGCACTGCTTCACCAATCTCACAGGCTTGCCTCGATCGCCACTCGTCACGGCCCCGAGGTCGGGTTGACACCAACCGGGCAATTTGGAATGGGCCGTTTTGTAAGTCGGCGGAGGAGGGCCGAAACCATGACAACGGCGAGAACACGAGCGAAATACGGGGACCGGCGCATGTGGGGGGCGCTGGCTGTACTTCTCGCCGGAAGCGCACCGGCTCAGGCCTTCTACTGGTACGATTGGCCCGGGAGCCGTGTGCCGCGTGAGCCGACGCTCTTAAACCCGACATCGCTGCTCACGCCGGACACGCCGCGCGAGCCCACCATCCCCAACCCGCCGAGCGGCCCGCCGGTCCCGGTCGATAAACCGCCGATCGGCCCGCCGGAGCACACCCCCGAACCGTCAACGGGTCTGATCGGCCTGATCGGTCTGGGTGCGGTCGCGGCACGCAAGTGGTGGAAGAAGCGCTAAGGCCGGAGCGGGATAACGCCCTCCCGTTTGTTGGCGCCGTCGGTCGGACATTCTGCGTATCGGGCATTGTTCCACCGCCTTTCTCAGATGCTGCACTTCCCGAAGTCCGAGGCACGCCCTGTAGGGCAGCCGGGACCGCGGTTCTCGTCCGGGAGGTGCAGTCCCGTGCGCACATCAAATTCGCCGCAAGACATTCCGCATCAATGTGTTGCATCGATCCAAAAGAGCACAACCGGGGCGTTACTCCGCTCGTCCGGCCATCGTATCCGGGGTTCAAAGCGGTGGATTCGTGGGTAGCAACCGCCCAGCGAACAGGTAGTCCGCGGCCAGTCACCCGCCAGCGAATGTCCCGTCGGCACCCCAGCACGACACCCAGATGTGAGGCAGGAGCCCCGTTGCGTCGGCGGTTCAGCAAAAAGCGGTTGGCCGTCCGGGTAATTCTCGGACGCGATCCGTGGGTAAGACCGGCAATCGGCGGTGACATCTGGTGCATCAACCGGCTGATGGCACCGGACGCGCTTCGACACCGGGCCGACGCCGGAACGCGATTTGATTGCGGCTAACGAATTGGGTGGTTGGTGTCGAAACGGCAC
>NZ_JAXBLV010000019.1:0-13525 GCF_034097035.1 Gemmata algarum | reverse complement strand
GCCGACAACGGCAGTCGGCTCGACCGGCCCCGTCCTGATGCCGCAGCACCCAGTCCGGGCGCCCTGCGGCCAACCGGATCAACGGATTCCGTTTTTTCCCGCACGCACAGGGGCGGAGTTGATGGTCCACTACTTCTCAGGCCGCAAGTGTAGCAGCTACGCGCCACTGCCGAACGGCGGCTTTCGTACCGCGGATGACACGCTCAGTGCGGGGGTCGGCAGTCTGCGCGCCCCGGAACCGGCGCTGATCGCCGCCTCGCGCGTCACCTTCATCCGGCCGCCCTCGCCGTCGGGCAGTTCCACCCGCAGTTTGAGCGCCCTGAGCAGCGCCGCCATGAACTCCAGACAGCTCGGGAACCGCTCCTGGGGCACCGGGGCCAGCGCACGCCGCAGGGCCGGCTGTTCGGCATCGGTCACGCCGCCCAGGTTGGCGAGCGGGCGCAGCGACGACCGGGACGCGGCCTTCACCGGCGGCGCGAACGGAAACGTCCCCGTGCGGAGCGCGTAATACGTGACCGCCAGACTGAACTGATCCGACCAGTCGGTAACGGCCCCGAGGAACACTTCCGGGGCCGCGTACTCGCGCGTCCCCTGGCGCGCGCACGGCGTGCTCGCGGCGTGCGTCGGGGTCGCTAGGCCGTGGTCGGTGAGCTTCGCCACATCACCGAACAGCAGTATGTTGTTCGGCTTCACGTCGCCGTGCTGGAACCCGACCCGCCGGCCGTCGCGGACGTGCTGCCGGGCGTTCAGGAAGTCCAGCGCGTCGGCCACCTGCCAGAGGTACAGGCAAAGGGTCGCCGGTTCGACATCCTGCCCCAACTCGTCGCGGTACACCTGCATCAGGTCGAGGAGGGTCGCCTCGGCCAGTTCCATGTTGATAACGAGGTAGCCCGGGATGGACCACACGTCGTACGTCTTAACGATGTACGGGTGCTCCATTCCCTGGAAGGACTTCACCGAGCGCAACTCGCGGGCCGTGGTGGCGGTGTTCGAGGTGGGCATGAACTTGAGCGCCACCGGCGGCCCAATCGGCGATTCCGCCTCCCACACCTCGGCGAACCCGCCGCGACCACGGACGCACCGGAGCCGGTACCCCGGCGACGGCTCCGCGCCGACGGCGGGTACGAACGCGCCGGGTGTGGTCGAACGGATGTTGTTGGGAAGGGCAGACAACACCACATCCCCTGTGAATCGTTCCGCTGCCGGTGTCGCGCGGCGGAGGGAGGGACTGAATTCCTGCCGAACTGTAGCACACCCCGGTAGGCATGAAGACGCGCGAAGCCGGTTTCTCCCCGATCCGACGAAATCACCCCGACCTGCACAATCAAACGTTGGCGGCAACGGTGCTACAGTTCCAAGACATCGGGCAGCCGTCTCGGTACGGCATGACGCCGTGGAACTGCGGGCTCGCGCGGTCAAAAACGAGCGGGAGAAAGAACTTGTCACCCGGCCAAAGCGGAAGTGTCGGCACCCGCTCGATGTCCACCCACTCCAACGTCCCTTCGGCGTTGGCGGTGTGCGGGACGCCGGTGAACCGATTCACGCGAAAGATGAATCCGAACCAGTCCTCGCCACCCTTTCCGAACCCGGGCCACGAAATCGTTCCCGCCAGTTGGATCGCGTCACACTCGATACCGGCTTCCTCGCGGATCTCGCGTCGCATCCCGGCGACCACGTCCTCGCCCGGTTCGAGCTTCCCGCCCAGCCCGTTGTACTTGCCGAGGTGCATGTCCCCCGGGCGGGCATTCCGGTGGACCATCAGCACGCGGGTCCCGTCCGGTGAAAACACGTAGCCGAGGGTAGCAAGGACCGGCGTGTAAGGCATGTGTGCGTCCTGCGAACAAAAGGCGTCACTCGCCGGGCGAACCGGCCTCCTCTGCCGGCAGGGCCGCGACGATGGCGCGAACCTGCTTCAGGTCTTCGTCCGTCACTCCTTCGCGGCGGGGGTAGCGGCGCTCGAGCGCGTCGAGCAGCGTCTCCCACATGTCCCGCGAGGGCTGGGACACGGTCACCCACGGCTCGTACCGGCGGGCCTGCACTTTGAAACCCCATTTGCGGGCGAACCGCTCGGCCCGCACGGTGCGCTTGTCCCTGGTGCCAGGGTCGCGCTCGGTCCACTCGATTTCCATGTTGTCGCACGCGCCGAGTTTGGGTGTACAATTCCCAGAATACCGGATCGGAGCCGGTCGTGGGGAGCCCGATTCGGGTCGGCTGTCGCGGAGTTGATCGGACGATGCTCCTTTTCGAAGACCACAGGGACGAGACGGCCACCGTTGTTCACAAAGCGGTTGTGTACGCCGTCGCCTTCTCCCCCGACGGCTCGGCGCTCGCCACAGGCGCCCGCGACGGGTCCGCCTTCGTGCGCAACGCCGGCGGACACGTGGTGCCGCTTCAGGAACGCACCCCCAAGGCGTTGCCCGTCCATGCCGTGAGTTTTTCGCCCAGCGGCAACCTGTTGTTCGTGGGCGGCGCATCCGGCTGGCACAGCTACCAACAGGTCGAAGACGGGTGGAAAGCCGTCGGGTCCCACGCATCCAGGCCGGTCACGTCGCTCGCGGTCATTAACGAGCAAACCATCGCGATCGGCGCGGCAGGCAAGAACGGCGCCACGTTAGAGATATGGGACGTGTCGAGCGACCGAAAGCTGAGCCCCCACTTCTTCGAACCCAACGGCGTCAGAACGATCACCGCGAGTCGGTCGAAGAAAATGGTCGCCTGGACAACGGGCCACCGTAAGGTCCAGGTGTGGGACATCACCACACCAAAGCCCATCGAGTTCCCCCAGCCGAGCAATTGCCCGTCCCTGGCGCTCAGCTCGGACGGTTCGGCGCTCGCGGTCGCGTGCGACTGGAACGCCAAGCTCTACGACCTCCGGACCAAGCGCGAACGGGCCGTTCTAAAAGGGCACAAAGGACAGGTGCTGTCTGTCGCGTTTTCGCCGGACGGGAGAACCGTCGCCACGGGCAGCTTTGACTTCACGGTGCGGCTGTGGGACGTTGCCACTGGGAAGGAGCGCACCAACTTCAAATGGGATATCGGCCGTGTGTACTGCGTGAGCTACGCCCCGGACGGGTTGCGGCTCGCAGCGGGTGGCGACCTGGGGCGCGTCGTCGTGTGGGACGCGGATTGAGTAGGTGCGTTCGGCGGTCGATGGTCAGCCGCGCCGGCTCGCGCCGGCGCCAGGCGAGTGCCGACTAACCACGGATACGGAAGGTGATCCGCCCCTTCGTCAGGTCGTACGGCGAGATCTCCACCTTCACCCGGTCGCCCGGGATGATGCGGATGTAGTGCTTCCGCATCTTACCACCGATGTGCGCGATCACCTCCCCGCCGATGTCCAGTTGGACGCGGAAGGTGGTGTTCGCGAGGGCCTGCGTCACGCGGCCCTCTACTTCAATCGCCTCTTCTTTTGTTTTTTGCATATTACCGGTATCGAACCTCTTCGAGGAATGGGCGAAGTCGGGAGCGAGAAACGAGCACAATCGCGCTCGGGATGCGCCCGGGTGTAGGCACACTAGTTATATTGTATCGCGCGACTGCCTGGGTTACGAGACTGGTTACAGATTCGCGGCGCGCCCGCCAGTCGAATAGCAGCCCCCACGTCGTAAATGGCACGACGGCCCGCTACAATCACCCTCACCACACCCCAAGGCTGTCCCCTCATGCTCACGCTCGGCAAGTTCTCGATCGGGGTCGGCGACCGGTTCGCACACCAGGCCAGAGCGCAGCTCCGCGCGTGCCAGCTCGCCGCCGCCGCCGGGGCCGACGTGGTCCCCGTGTGGAACAAGTCCAACCGCGAGCACACCATTATCGGCTCGGACCCGGCCGGCGTCCGCGCCAGCGCGGACGCCGCGGTGAAAGAGCTCAAGTGGGCCGGGCCGTACCACGTTGACGCCGACCACATTCGGATCGACACCGTGGAGCGCTTCCTGCCGGCGTGCGACTTCTACACGATCGACGTGGCCGACTCCATCGGGCTGCCGGCCACTGCTGACGCGGTCAAGATCTTCACCACGCGACACCCGGAGCTGCTCGGCACCATCGCCATCCCCGGGGTGTCCGAGCCGTTCACCCTCGCGCCCGCGGACATCGCCCGGATCATCGGCAAATACCTCAAGGCCGTCAAGGACGCGGGCGCGATCTACAACAAGATTTCGTGGTCGAAGGGGTCGGACAACTTCATCACCGAAGTGTCGATGGACGAGACCGACGCCCCCCAAACGCCGCAAGAGCTGCTCCTGATCCTGGCAGCGCTGGCGGACGAGCGGGTGCCGCTCCAGACCATCGCCCCGAAGTTCACCGGCCGGTTCAACAAGGGCGTCGATTACGTCGGCGACGTGGCGCAGTTCGAGCGCGAGTTCCGCGACGACCTAGCCGTCATCGCCTACGCAGTGCAAAAATATCGGCTCCCGACGAACCTGAAGCTGAGCGTCCACTCCGGAAGCGACAAGTTCTCGCTGTACGGCCCGATCCGCCGTGCCCTACGGGACACGGGCGCCGGGGTTCACCTCAAGACCGCCGGCACCACATGGCTCGAAGAGGTGATCGGGCTGGCCGAGAGCGGCGGCGCGGGGCTGGCCCTGGCGAAAACCATCTACAGCAAGGCGCTCGCCAAGAAGGACGAGCTGTGCGCCCCCTACGCGACCGTCATCGACATCGACGCCGCGCAACTGCCGGGCGCCGACGAGGTGAGCGGCTGGACCTCGGAGCAGTTCGTCGGCGCGCTGCGCCACGACCAGTCGAACCCGCTGTTCAACCCGTCGCTGCGGCAGTTGATCCACGTCGGGTTCAAGGTGGCGGCACAAATGGGCACACAGTACCTCGACGCGCTGAAGGCGTGCGAGGCTGCGGTGTCGCGCAACGTGACCACGAACCTGTTCGACCGACACCTGAAGCCGCTGTTCCTTGGGTGAGACTAACCTTGCCGCGCCAGCCCCAGTTCCCGACACGGTTGCGTGTCATGGCGGAGTATGGAAGCTCCGGAATTTGGGTCGATGATGCTGTTGGACCATTCCGACACGGCATGGTACGAGCCAAAGCGCTCGGACTGCCAGAAAACCTAATACTGCGATTCGCAACTTGGATCGAACGATTCTGGGACCGTCTCAAGGACGATTTTGATCTCGCCTCGTTCAACGCAGCAGGGCGAGCGCTGGCAGTGGCATTGAAAGCCGTTGTCGGAACTGGAACGGAAGTAGTTTTCGAAGCCGAGGCGGAAAACGGCCTTGCACCTCCAGAGATCATTCACGCGGCATGATGGCACACGACTGAACATCACTTTCACGGGAAATGCGATGACGAATCTGTTCGACCTCACGGGCGAGGTGGCCGCGGTGCTCGGTGGGACCGGGGTGCTCGGCGGTGCGATGGCCGACGCGCTCGCGGCCGCCGGCGCGACCGTCGCGGTGGTCGGCCGCAGCGAGGAGCGCGGCCTGGAGCGCGTTCGCGCCATCGAGCAGGCCGGCGGGAAAGCGATCTTCGTGTCCGCGGACGCCATGAGCCGCGAGTCGCTCACCGCCGCCCGCGACGCGATCATTTCCAAGCTCGGCAACGTCACGGTTCTGATTAACGGGGCCGGGGGGAACAAACCCGAAGGGACCATCGCGCCCGGCGGCGACTTCTGCAAGATGGGCGCCGAGGGGTGGAACGCGGTGTTCGACCTGAACCTCGTCGGGGGGACCCTTTACCCGTGCCAGATCTTCGGCGAGAAGATGGTGGCGGCGGGCAAAGGCAGCATCATCAACATCGCGTCGATGGCTAGCATCACCCCGCTGTCGCGGGTGGTGGCGTACTCGGCCTCGAAGGCCGCGGTGCTGAACCTGACTCTGTGGCTGGCGCGCGAGTGGGCCACGAAGGGCGTGCGGGTGAACGCGATCAGCCCGGGATTCTTCCCGGCAGAACAGAACCGCCGGATGCTCCTGAAGGACGACGGCACCTACACCGAGCGCGGCCAAGCGATCATCGGGCACACCCCGATGAGCCGGTTCGGGACCGCCGAAGAGCTCGCGGGCGCGACGGTGTGGTTGGCCTCGCACCGGGCGTCCGGGTTCGTAACCGGGCAGAACATCGTCGTGGACGGCGGCTTCTCGTCCGTCACGATCTAGCTTCGGCCAACGCGACCGATCACTTCGCCTCGTGTCTGTCCGGGTTGTTGTCTTTGTGGCACAGACATTCCCGTCGGTGGGACGAATCAATGACGCACCGACAGAAATGTCTGTGCCACAAAGACAACAACCATCAGCCGTCACCCGAGGCCGTTCATGATCTTTTGGGTGGCTTCGATCTCGTTCGTCAGGCCCGTCACCAGATCGGACGCCCCCTGCCCTGGCATCACCGACCAGGTGTACGTTTCCACCTCGATGTGCGGGGCATAGCTCAGCGCCGCGACGGCGGCGAGGGCCGGAACGAGTGCGGACCGCGTCGTTCCGAGCGGCCCGAGCCGTTCTGCGTCCACCGGAACGTGGAAGTGGACGCGCCACACCTCGGCCGATTTGAACTCCGGTCCGGGATCGTTCAGGAACTCCGGGGTCAGGTCCACCGCGCCAACCGTCCGGCCGTCGCGCAACCGCGCGAACACTTGGTGCAAGTACCGCGGTTCGACGAACTGGCGCAAAGCATCACGCCCCGCACGGTTATCGGACGGGTGCGTCAACTCGACGGCGCAACTCACCTGGACCTTGTTCACCCGCACCCCTGCCCGATCGAGAGCAACGACGCAGGCTGCGGGGTCCTCGAATTCTACCGCCTGATGGCAGACATCGTAGCACACCCCGATGTGCTCCCGCACGGCCTCTTCCGCCCCGCGCGCGGCGGCCACTCCCCAAAGAACGTGGAAGAACTCGATCGTCTCTTCCGTCGTTTCGAGCAGGCAGAACGGCTCGGGCTCGATCGCCACCCGGATCACGCGGCCGTTCTCGGCCGCAAGGCGGGCCAGCGTGAGTGCGCAGTCAGTGAGTCGCTCGGCAGCCTGAAGGAACCCGGGCTGGTTGTCGAACCCCTTGAAACCGATCGGCAGAGTCGAGATGGACCCTTCCCCGCCTTCGGGCAGCAATCCGGAGAGCACGGTCGCACAGCGCTCCGTGTAAGCCAGCCGCTCCGCCGTGGTCCAGTCCGGCAGGTACACGTTCTCTTTCACCCGTGCGGCGTGGAAATCGCCGTAAGGAAACGCGTTAAAGGTGTACGCCGTGAGCCCGCGGCGCGTCATTTCGTCGGCGAGTCGGGCGGGACCGTGCGGCGTGGCCAGAACTTCATCGACGACCGGCTGAGCGAGCCAGAGCCCGGCTCCCAGCGGGCGCCCGACCCGTCGCATCACGGGCACGGTGAAGCGGTCGAGGCCGCTGAGGAGGTCGGCGAAGGTTTGGGCCGGGTGGACGTTGGCGCAGTATCCAAGCGGCAAACGGCTGAGCGCCATCACGGGTTCCTCGTCGGACAGGCGCGGCGGAGGGCAACTCGAGATACCGCCGGAGCCCACGTTCCTTGCAACGGTGGGGATCGCTCCGAGGATATGAGGATATCACGTAATGCGTGCCCCGGCACGGGGGTATCCTTTCCTCTCGACACGGCGAACTTCGGCGGCGCGAGCGGTGTCGGTGGGGAGACGGATTAACACGAGGGTATGTGGTGGTCGGAACGGAAGAAAAACAAACGGCCCCGGCGGCGGCAACGACGGCACTCACGGTTATCGCGGCGCTCAGCGTGTCGCACCTGCTAAACGACACCATCCAGTCGCTGATTTCGGCCGTGTACCCGGTGCTCAAAGAGTCCTACGCCCTCACGTACACGCAGATCGGGCTCATCACCCTGGCTTTCCAGCTTACCGCGTCGCTCCTTCAACCGCTCGTCGGCCTGTACACCGACCGCTGCCCCCTCCCGTTCTCCCTGACGCTGGGGATGAGCGTCACGCTCGGCGGTTTGCTCCTGCTGTCGGTGGCGAACACCTTTCCCCTCATCCTGCTCGCGGCGGCCCTCGTCGGCGTCGGATCGGCGGTCTTCCACCCGGAGGCGTCGCGGGTCGCGCGGCTGGCCTCCGGCGGGCGGCACGGGTTCGCGCAGTCCCTGTTCCAGGTGGGCGGGAACGCCGGGTCGGCCGCGGGGCCGCTGCTCGCCGCGTTCGTCGTGGTGCCGTGGGGCCAGGGGAGCATCGCCTGGTTCTCGGTCGCGGCGGTGGCCGCGATGGTGATCCTATTCCGCGTCGGGCGGTGGTACCGCGCACATTTGGCGGCGCGCGTAACGAAGAAGTCGCGCCCGACACAACCGCCCGTGTCGGCGGGCAAAGCGGCGTTCGCCATCGGGGTGCTGCTGTGCCTGATCTTCTCCAAGTATTTCTACCTGGCGAGCCTGAGCAGCTACTACACGCTGTACCTGATCGAGACGTTCGACGTGTCGGTCCAAGGCGCGCAGGTCCGACTGTTCGTGTTCCTCGGGGCGGTGGCCGCGGGGACGTTCCTCGGCGGCCCGGTTGGGGACCGGATCGGGTTCAAAGCGGTGATCTGGGGCTCGATCCTCGGCGTGCTGCCGTTCACTTTGATCCTGCCCTATTCGAACCTGTTTTGGACGACGGTGCTGACCGTGCCGATCGGACTGATCCTGGCGTCGGCGTTCTCGGCCATTATGGTCTACGCGCAGGAACTACTGCCAAGCCGGGTGGGAATGGTGGCCGGGTTGTTCTTCGGGTTCGCGTTCGGAATGGGCGGCCTCGGTGCGGCGGTGCTGGGCTGGCTCGCGGACCAGACGAGCATCGGGTACGTGTACAAGGTGTGCTCGTTCCTGCCGCTCATCGGCCTGCTGACGGCCCTGCTGCCGAACCTTCGCAGCCCGAAGTGATGGGCTGTTTGGGTTGCATGACCGGTTGGTTGTGTTTGTTTCTTGTGGCACAGGCAGGAATGCCTGTGCCACAAATCCAACAGACAAAGCAAACATCGATAACTGCGGCCCGTCGGTCGCTACTTTCCCTTCGAGGTGTACGGCGCCGCGTTCCGGGCCTTGATGAGTTCGGTCGCTCCGGCCACGGCCTGCTTCACCCCCGCGACCGTTTCGTCGTAGTAGGCCGGGCCGGCCTCGACCCACCACTCCTCGATTGTGGCCCCCTTGCCCAGCCCTTCCTTTTGGAGCCGGCGCTCGGTGTCGTAGGCGGTCAGCGCCCCTCGGACGACCGCGGCCTCGACATCACCGGTCTTGAACTTGTCGTTCCCCTGGTCCCGAAGAAGCGGGGCGAACGCGACCTTCTTCGCGCCGAGCCGGACCGCTTCCCGAGCTGCAACGCGCCCCACCCGCTCCATGAGTTGCAGCGACAGTTTCCCTTCTTCCCCGAGCCCGACGAGCAGAAGCGCTTTCGCTTTGATGTCCCCTTCCGGCGGAGTAATGAGCACCGTTTCGAGTTCGTCGCCCGCAAACTCGCCGCGTTCGCGAAGTGCCGCAATGACGCCGCCCAGGTGTTTGTCCAGTTCGACCGGAGCGCCGGTCATCTTTTTCGCCCCGGCCTCGGTGTACTTGAAGTAGCAGACCACCTGGAGCGGCACGTCCGCCGTGTACGGTCCCTCCATGCGCACTTTGAGGGCCACCGGCCCCGGGCCGGCGACGACGGTCTCCTTGACCGCGTTCGCATCGTCCCCGCGCGCGGGGACGGCGGACGGGGCGAAGAGTGTGGCGAACGCGACGAGTGCGGCTCGAAACATATCGGCTCCTTCTGTCGGATGGTTAGTACGTGTCGGTCAGCCAAGTGGCGAAGGAATTCGCCGGGGTCCTGTGCTGGAAGGCGGTGCCAACGTGCCGCCCTAGAATAGCTAAGCGTGGGTGGGCACCACCGCGAACTTGACCCGCCCGTACCCGAACCGCTCGGTAGGGCGCGAACTCATGGCCGCAGGTGAGACCACCGCACTGGTTCAGCAGTTCCTTGACGACATCGCAGGCGATTCCCCCGCCGAGCCGATCGTCCGCTCGCTGCTCGGGCGGTCGGCCCACCGCCTCGGTTACCTGTGCGCAACGCTCCTCCACCGCGGGTACCCGCGGTTGACCCGGCCCCCGCTGAACCTGCACGCGGACGAGGTGATCGGGGCCGTCGTCGAGCGGCTGCTGAAGGCGCTCCGGGAGGCCCGCCCGGCCAACGTGCGGCAGTTCTTCGCGCTCGCGAGCCAGCACATCCGGTGGGAGCTGAACGACCTGGCACGCCGGCTGGACGAGCAGCCGCGGGCCGAAGAGGTCGGGGACGAGGTGCCCGCGCCGGGGGGCGACTCCAGCCTCTCGCCGACCGGCCGTCGTATCCTGCGGACGATCGACGAGCTGCCGCCCGACGAGCGGGACGCGTTCGACCTGGTCCGGGTTCAGGGGCTACCGATGACGGAGGCGGCGGCCGTGCTCGGCGTGTCCGCGACAACGATCAAGCGTCGGGTCGATCGCGCCCTGCGGTTGCTCGCCGACCTGCTCGCGGACCTGCAACCGATCGAAGGGACGACCGGTTCCGCTCAGAGTAATAGCGGGTGAACCGATTTGACACGTAAGAAGGCCGAGCATGTCCGACCCGTCTACCATCGACGAACTGCTTGACGAACTGCTCGACTCCGGCCGCACCCCCGAAGAGGTCTGCGCGGAGGTGCCCGAACTGCTGCCAGAGGTCCGCCGGCGGTGGCAGCGCATCTGCGATTTGCGGGGCGAACTCGACGCCTGGCTCCCCCCGTCGAACGACGGCGCGCCGGCCCCGCCCGGCCGCACCGACCGGCTCCCGTGCGTGCCCGGCTACGCGGTGGAGGCGGTCGTGGGCCGCGGCGGGATGGGGATCGTCTTCCGGGCGCGGCACCTCCGGCTCAACCGCCCGGTCGCGTTGAAGATGGCCCTCGCCGGGGCGTACGCGGGGCCGCGCGAGCGGGAGCGGTTCGTGCGCGAGGCCGCGGCGGCGGCCAAGTTGCGGCACCCCAACATCGTGGCCGTGTACGATGTCGGCGAGGCCGAGGGGCAGACGTACTACACGATGGAGTACGTCGAGGGGGGCACGCTCGCCGAGTCACTCGGTGGCGCCCCTCAACCGGCGCGCCAAGCGTGCGCCCTGGTCGCGGCGCTCGCCCGGGCCGTCGCCGAGGCGCACCGGGTCGGAGTGGTTCACCGCGACCTCAAGCCGGCCAACGTCCTCATTACCCCGGACGGCACACCGAAGATCAGCGACTTCGGGCTCGCCCGACTGCTCGACGACGCGGCCGGGCTGACGCAGAGCGGCGCCGCGCTCGGAACGCCGAACTATATGGCCCCAGAGCAGACCCGGGCCGCCGCCGCACCTGCCGGTCCGGCCGCCGATGTGTACGCGCTGGGGGCGATCCTGTACGAGTTGCTCACCGGTCGACCGCCGTTCCGGGGGCGGACCGCGGGAGAGACGGTTCACCTGGTGGTCAACGCCGAGCCGACTCCGCCGGCGCGGGTGATCGTCACCGTTCCCCGCGACGTTGAAACCATCTGCCTGGTTTGCCTTCAGAAAGAGCCACACCGCCGGTACGGCGGCGCGGCGCTGCTCGCCGACGATCTCGAGCGCTTCCTCCGCGGCGAAGCCATCGCGGCCCGGCCGGACGGGCGACTGGAGCGGCTCGCGCGCCGGGTGCGGCGTCGGCCGGCGTTCTCAGCCACGGTCGGGGTTGTCGTGCTACTCGCCGTCGTCGGTTTAAGTGGGGCGTGGTGGCTGGTCGCGGATCGGGCCGCGGCCGAACGCGGGCGGGTGGCGGAGCGAGCGGCGGCCGAGCGGGCGGCCGCGGACGATCTGGCGGAAATGCGTACCCTCTTGCAGAAATCACGCTGGGGGGAAGCCCGCGCGGTACTGGACCGGGTGCAGGTTCGGCTCGCAAACGGCGGACTAACCGAGCACCAGGGCCTCGCGGCCCAGGGCGCTGGCGACCTCGACCTCGTGGCGCGGCTGGACGCGATTCGCCTGAACCGCTCGGAGTCGCAGGGCGGTGTGATGGCCTACGAGCGGGCCGCCGCCGCTTACGAGGCCGCGTTCCGCGGCGCCGGGCTCGGCGGCCCGGGCGAGCCCGCGGAAGCGGTGGCGGACCGAGTCCGGGAGTCGTTCGTCCGAACCGCACTGGTGGCGGCGCTCGACGACTGGGCCATTCTTCCCGCTCCTGTCGAGCGCCGGAACTGGCTCCTCGACGTGGCCGGGCGGGCGGAACCCGACCCGACCGCTTGGCAATCGGCGGCTCGTGACCCCACCACCCGTGAAGACCGGAAGGCGCTTGCGGAGTTGCTGGAAGCGGCCCGCGTCGATCAGGAGTCCGTGCCGCTGATGTTGGCGCTGGCCGAGGCGTTACACGCCCGCGGTGGAGACCCGGTGCCGTTCCTGACCCGGGTCCGGCACGCCCACCCGGGGGATTTTTGGGTGAACCACGGCCTCGGCCGGATGCTCGATCTGGCCGGGCGGTGCGAAGACGCCCTCCGCTACCTTCAGGTGGCCCAGGCCCTGCGGCCGGACGCGGCCGTCGTGTACCACAACCTGGGCATCGCGCTGTCCCGGTGCGCGCGTCCCGGTGAGGCCGTCGAGCAGTACCGCACCGCCATGCGGCTCGACCCGGCGTGTTTCCCGTCCTACTACAACGCGGCCATTGCACTGTCCGCGAAGGGGGACCACCACGAAGCGATCGCGATGGCCGAGATGGGGTTGAAGTTCGCCCCGGACACCGCCATCCTCCGGTCGGCATACGGCGACAGCCTGCAAGCAATCGGTCGGAAAACCGAAGCCCTGACCCAGTACCAGCGGGTGGTGGAACTCGATCCGCGGCTGTCTGGCACCCAGCGGAGTCTGCGAGCACTTTTGTTCGCCAGCGGCCGAACGACGGACGCCCGGGTCGCGTGGGCGAAGGCGATTGCGGCGGACCCACCGACGCACGACGAATGGGACGGCTACGCCGAACTGTGTCTGCTCCTTGGCGACGAGGACGAGTACCTTCGTGTCCGGAAAGTCTTGGTCGAACGGTTCGGAGCGACGACCGACCCGTGCGTGGCCGAGCGGGTCGGCCGAACGTACTTGCTGCGCCCGGTGCCGGACGCGGATCAGTTAAAACGCGCGGTCGCACTCATCGACCGCGCGCTCACGCAATCACAGCCCCCCGGGCCGGTCTGGGCGCGACCGTATTTCCTCTTCGCAAAGGGCCTCGGCGAGTACCGCGCGGGTCGTCTGGACGCCGCAACGGCCGCTCTGACCGGGGACGGCGGGAAGGTGCTGGGGCCGGCCCCCGGTTTCGTCCTGGCGATGGTCCAGCGCCGCCGCGGCAAGACCGAACTGGCCCAGAAGACGCTGGCTGCCGCCGTTCGGTCGTTCGACTGGGCGGCGGCGCCTGCGGACAATCGGGAGACCTGGATTTATCAGATCTTGCGGCGCGAGGCCGAGCAGCTCGTTTTGGGCCGGTAGTCGGCTGCGCAGTCGCGCGGGCTTTCGGCCTCCCGTCGTTCGGGTAATCTGCTGGCACAAACAAAGAGGCCGGGCTGCGAACCGGCGGGCCGGAGGCCCGCGCTCCAGCGCGCGAATTCGACTTTATTAGGAGTTACGCAGTTG